>JAFAUR010000678.1 GCA_019243205.1 Acidobacteriaceae bacterium
GGAATCGGCAAAGGCGAGGATTTCGATCTCGCGAAGCTCCGCTACGGCAAGATCATTATCATGACTGACGCCGACGTCGACGGCTCGCACATCCGCACGCTGCTGCTGACGTTCTTCTTCCGCCATATGCAGCAGTTGATTACGCGCGGAAAGGTCTTCGTCGCTCAGCCTCCGCTGTATCGAATCAAGAAGGGCAAAAGCGAGAAGTACATCAAGGACGATAAAGAATACACTCGCGAGATTCTGCGCCGCGCCACGGAAAACCTGCGGGTCGAGTTGCCTGCCGTGGATGGCCAGCCAACCGTCATTGAGGGCGCTGAACTGAGGAATTTCCTCATGTCGCTGGATGAGCTTTCGCAAATCAGCAAGCGGCTGGAACGGCGCGTTCGCGATCCGCGCGTCGTGGAAGTCCTCAGCGATATCAGCCTGCCGATTGATGCGAAAACGGATCTGCAGGACGAAGCAAACGTTCGGCTCTTGGCCGCCAAGCTTGAACACGCCAAACTGGAGGTCACCGTGGAGCACGAAGAAGAGCATTCCGCTTGGATGGCGGGATACAAAGACCCGACCAATGCGACCCGATATATCAACACTGAATTCCTCAGCCTGCCGGAATACCGGCGCCTGCGCGCGCTGGCGAAGCACGTAGCCAGATTCAACAAACCGCCGTTCACCACGGTAAAGGAGGATCGCCGCGAGGTAATTTCCGACTGGCGCGATTTGCTGAACACGGTGAAAAACGAAGGCACGCGCGAAGTGACGGTCCAGCGCTACAAGGGGCTTGGCGAGATGAATGCCGAGCAACTTTGGGCCACCACGATGAATGCGGAGTCGCGGACGCTGCTGCAAATCGACCTGAAAGACTTTGCTTTGACCGAGCCCATCTTTTCGACGCTGATGGGAGAGGATGTCGAAAGCCGCCGCAAGTTCATAGAGGAGAACGCGCTGGACGTCCGCAATCTCGACGTGTAGTTCAGCGCTTATCCGGCAGGCACTGCAACTTGACGTTGTGCCTGTCATTCACCAGATCCCAACGCATCTTCGAGGATTCCGGAACGTGGACCACGTCGAGCGCGGTTGTTTCAAAACAGACCGGGCCCGGCGTGGTCTTTTGTTTTACCGGGAGTTGGTTCCAATCGCGTCCCGGCGCGAAATAACGCATATACCAGTCGTCAGGCACAAACTCACGATAGTAGACGGTCGCGTTTCTCGGTAGCTCTCGATCGATTTTCTCTGCAAGTTCCAGTACAGGATCGGCGCGAACATGCGAATGCGGGAAAATGAACACGCCAAAATTCCAAGTCGTAAGGGCTAGCGCAAAAGCCAGGAGAGCACTCGCGTGCTGCCGGAGAGCGAACGAAACCAGCAGAACAATTGGAGGCCAGATGAACAACTTGTAGAAAGCGTTCCCGGGCTCGAACCACGAGAGAAAGACGATATAAGGTAGCAGCCACGCCACCAGGACAACGGGAATTCGGTAATCGTAAACAACCGAAGGATTTGCGGGAGGGCGAAACCAAAGCCAAACTCCGTATGCGAGCAGGCAAATGGAGCAAGCAAGTGAAATGTAAACCACGGGCGACAGGAATTGCTGGAGGAGGCTCCAACGACCGCCCGCAAAGAGTTTGAGATAGCTTACGAGATTCGTTGGAAACAGCTGTGTAAAGGAATGAGTTGTCTGGGACTGGCTGGACGAACTCGCCACCCACGAAAGTAGGGTCGGGTATACGCGCTGATCTACGGTACGGTAAGCCAACGCGTACGCAGCCGCAACGGGTATTGCCGCCGCTGCGAGATAACCAGCAAAAGATGCTGCTGTTCGGCGATAGATCAAGATAGCGACAAGGATCGGCATCACGCCGAAGATTGCAAGTTGGTGCATGAGCATGGCCGCCGCGTGAGTTATACCGGCCAGAACAGATTTCCGTTCACCTGCAAGTCCGACGGCTATCGAGAGGAGCAGCACCGAGAGGATGTACGCATCTGCGTCCGTTGAAAACTTCCACCAGGTTGCTCCGAACGCAAAGAGCACGCAGGCCGCAGAAGCCAGCCGATTCGATGCCGACAATCGCTTCATGAATTTGAAAACAAAGTATGCGAGTAAAGTGCTCGCAAGAACATTCACGAGCTGCAGAACGGTTATTGCCCGGAGAGGAAGGCCGGATCTCACCGCCGCCCAGTACGCGATGTACCCCAAATT
>JAFAUR010000720.1 GCA_019243205.1 Acidobacteriaceae bacterium
CGTCACAACTGCCCGAAAGCTCGTTCAAAGACTCGAAGCGCTCGGTCTTCGTGTACAGCTGTCGCCAATGACGGCCGTCTGATTCGCAAACGATTCCAAATGTGGTCCTTACGCAACGTAGTTTTCTAAGGACGTCCAGCTTGGGAACTTGGGCAGAAATTGTAAATAAACAACTTACTTGTCCAAGGGCTTGCTTTCTGACACCTGCATCCACTGAGTTTCGCGCCCACCTCTGAAATTCGGCCTTATTGGAGTAAACGGAGTAACACCGTTTTCGCCTTTGAAGCCGTCCAGAATATCTTCCGAAACGCACAGCATCGTCGCCCCAAGGCGGCGGAGGAAAGGCGTTTCGTTTGTCCATCAACAGCAGTTTAGTCAATCAGAAATCAACGTCTCAAGGTGGGTTCGAGAAGGCCTCTGCCATTCTCGGGCGAACCCATCGCGAGCTCATTGTCTCGAAACAGCAGCTTGGCAAAGCGAGCCGAATGCATGTTGTCAAAATGAACCGGGAGCAGCGGACGCAGGAACTCTGCTTTGCTTCGCGGCCATTTGTCTTGTGCGGGCTGCCGGTGCGAGCTCTGCCGGCAGGTCAATTGATGTACGAAAAGCGCAATGGTCAATTCGTACTGCAAATCACCGGGCATCCCAAGTTTGGGGTGCCATTCGGGCAGGATCGTATCGTGCCGATTTTCCTGGCAACCCTGGCGGTGCAACAGAAGAGTCCAGTCATTCGGTTCGGGAGCGCCGGGGAGACGCTAGAGGTCTTCGGCATGCACAAAGGCGGAACAGAATATCGTCGCCTGGTCGCAGCTTTCGAACGCATCTTCGGCGCAACCATCTTTTTCGGTACGGATCAGCTCCGCGGAACAGTCAGGATGGTCCAGCAGTCCCGGTTCAACTTCCTGCGGGAAGCTCAGCTCTGGTACAACAAGCGCCCGGAGCAGCCGGTGCTCTCCGACCAGTTCGAGAATGTGATTGTCCTCAGCAACGAGTTCTACCAGGAGATCACAGCGCACCCAATTCCGACCGATCTGGACGCCGTCCGCACTCTGGGAAGCTCGCCAGCCGTCCTGGATCTGTTTATGTGGCTCGCCTACCGATGTTTCTCCGCCAGGTCGGAAGAATCGGTTCCAATCTTCGGCGCCCTCGGCTTAGCAGCACAGTTGGGTAACGTCCAATATGCTCGTCCTCGAAAGTTTCGCGAAAGGCTAAAGAGTTGGCTTGAGGTGATCCGGGCGATGTGGCCGGAGTGTCCGGCGCGCATCGACAAAGCCGGCAATTATCTTGTGATTCGCCCAGCAACGGCCCTCGCAGAGAAGGGAGCATAGGATGGCATCGCCCTCGTTTGCGCCAAAACCAGTTCCGCAGAAACGCCTCAGCTTAACCGAGATTGACGGAGTCGTGTCCGCTAGGCTGGGGACTACGCGCACGCTCGGGAACGCGCAGCCAGCCTGTTTCAATCGACAGGTCGCGATGTACTTGGCGGCACGAATCGGTGGCTGGAGCACGACTGAGATCGGGCGCTTCTATAACGGACGTGATCACTCAACCGTCTGCCACGGAATCCAACGAATTGAGTCTTTACGCGACAGCAATCCTGAGGTCGATGCCGTTGTCATTCAGCTGAAACAGCAGCTTGCAAACGGCGGCGCTCATAGAGAAGTCGAGAATGGCTGCCGAGAGTCGGACGCCGGCTTCCCGGGAATGATGATCGAGGAAGTCGCTGACCGGATCGCTCAACGGATCTGGGCGTATCTGGAAGAGCGCCTAAAACAGCCATATTGAAATCGGAGTAGTATGCCGTCCACCAAACACAGACTCAAAGATAGTGGTCGTCAAGCGTTGCCAACCCATCGAGACGAAGAGATTGAACTAGACAGAGTCTATCTGGAACTCAATAGCCGGGTCCAACCGACTTGGGGACGGTCGGTGGAACCGGATGCCTACATAACGGATTTGAATGGCGAGATCCTAGTGTCCCGTGAGGGAGCAGATGACGAACTCCGCGTCGGAACAGTGTCCGCACACTCTGTCCATCTAGGTGAGGCGGACGAGGACGGCGTGCCATGGTTGGACATCCTGGACGCGCGTAGTGAAGATACAGCGATGTACACGGACCTGTTCGACTCGGACGGCTCTTGCTACGGCGAGTGGGTTGAATCCACTCTGGAACCGTTTGGGAGTGACCTTTTGATTCTTGATCGAATTCGAATCAAACCGGAATACAGAGGCCACGGCTATGGGCTTTACGCAGCACAACTGATGATCACTGGTTTCGCCTCCGGCGGCGTGGTGGCGTGCGTTCCGGCTCCTTATGAACTGCTCGAAAATGTTTCGCCGCGGGCTCCCAGCACGCGCGCGAGCAATCGCGGCAGGCAGATACCGGGTTGGGCCGCTGCAGAAGCCAAGGTACGCAAGCATTGGTCGCTGCTTGGATTTGAACGGGCCCCAAACTCAGACGTCTTCGCGCTCTCGCCGACCACGCGCCGTCCCTCGATGGAGACTGTGATGCGCCAGTATCTTTCGGGTAAGCACAAAAGGAGATTAACTGCTCAGATCCATGCCTGACGAACCGCTCGGCTTTCAGAAGAAGTTTCTCGCATTGTCGGCACATTGAGCGACAATCGAAGCATGCAGGAACCGATCACGCGCGATCCTGAGGTGATGCACGGAACGCCCGTTTTTCGAGGCACTCGCGTGCCAGTGAAGACCATGTTCGAATACTTAGAGCACGGCGATTCTCTCGATGACTTCCTGCAAGGTTTTCCCACGGTGAGCCGTGAACTTGCTGTCCAGGTCCTGGAAGAATCAAGAGAGCTTCGCCTCGCTCGGGTATCGTGAAGATCCTGCTGGATGAGTGCGTTGACCAAAGACTCCGTTTTTTGTTCTCGGGACACGACTGCGAGACAGCCGCGTACGCCAAACTCTCCGGCCTAAAGAACGGTGAATTGCTGGTAGCGGCGGAAGCGGCCGATTTTGAGGTCATTGTTACCACGGATCAGGAGATTCCATATCAGCAGAATCTGGCTTGCCGAAAGATTGCAATCGTGGTCTTGTGTGCGCGGACAAACAGGTTGGCCGACCTGCGGCCGTTGATCCCATTGGCGATTCAATCACTGGATGGGATCCACCCCGGCGAAGTAATCCGGGTCCCCTGAACTAGTTCACGGGACCGTGCTCCGGCGTCGGGTTTCGGGGTAGTGACAACTATTCCTCTACGCTGGGCCGTCACCGGCGATCTAGGCGGCCGTTACGTGATTGCTTTGAGGCACTGGATCGGCCGGATCGCTTAGAGACTGCGCTCTTCGGCAATCGCGGAACAACCTGAACGCCCGCCCAAAGCGTGGCGATCGTTTGCTCGACCACGAGAGTCTGGTCAGGCAAGTCAGGCACAACCCCTTGGATGACCATGAGCGTGGCGAGGCCGAAGATCGTGTACCACCAGGTGTGGGCTACCACTATGTCATCCTTACTTGGCAATCCTTCATCCTTGGCAACTTCGAAGAAGAGCTGTACGAAGCGCTGGAACAAAGGCCTGCCAATGTCGTCGATATATTGTCCAGCGCGGATGCCGTTGCGGTTCTCCGGCCCGAAGAAGACGTTGCGGAACTGCTGTGGATGGGCAGTGCAG
>JAFAUR010001052.1 GCA_019243205.1 Acidobacteriaceae bacterium
CGGCTCGCTTTCGACGATTTCGACTGGGAAGCGGACCATCCGCTCGAAACGCCCATTCAAGATCTGGTTGTTTACGAGATGCACGTCCGCGGATTCACCGCGCACGAATCCTCGAGTGTATCGGCGCCGGGAACCTACGCGGCCCTACGCGAAAAAATTCCGTATCTAAAGGAGCTCGGCGTCAATTGCATTGAACTGCTACCTATTTATGAGTTCGACGAATGGGACAACAACCGCCGTCACCCCGAGACGGGAGAACTCCTTTTAAATTACTGGGGTTATAGTACGATCGCGTTCTTCGCGCCGAAGGCCGGGTACGCCGCAACCGGGCAGTTCGGTATGCAAGTGGACGAACTGAAGACCACGATCAAAGAACTGCATCGGAACGGAATCGAATTGATTCTGGATGTGGTCTTCAATCACACAGCCGAGGGCGATCATCGCGGTCCGGTGATTTCTTTCCGCGGAATCGATAATGCCGCATATTACATGTTGACGCCCGAGGGGTACTATTACAACTTTTCCGGATGCGGCAACACGCTCAACTGCAATCACCCGGTAGCGCGCAACATGGTGATCGATTGCCTTCGGTACTGGGCTGCGGAATATCACATCGATGGGTTCCGTTTCGATTTAGCATCGATACTCGGCCGCGACCAGAATGGCGCGCCGCTATCGAACCCGCCGCTGCTCGAGTCGCTTGCTTTTGACCCCGTGCTCAGCAAGTGCAAGCTGATTGCTGAGGCATGGGACGCCGGCGGACTTTATCAAGTGGGATCTTTTCCTGCCTACGGCCGCTGGGCGGAATGGAATGGAAAGTATCGCGATGCGGTTCGCCGTTTCATCAAGGGTGATGAAGGCCTCACCGGTGAGATAGCGACGCGCGTTCAAGGCTCTCCCGATCTTTACTGGCATCGAGGGCCTACCGCCAGCACCAATTTCATCACTTGTCACGATGGCTTCACCCTGCGCGACCTGGTTTCTTATAACTGGAAGCACAACGAAGCGAACGCCGAAAACAATAACGACGGCGCAAACGATAACAACAGTTGGAATTGCGGTTGGGAGGGCGAGACCGCCGATCCCGCGGTAAATGAGCTGCGCTTGCGTCAGATGAAGAATGCGACGACGATTCTCATGCTGAGCCAAGGCGTGCCGATGATTCTGATGGGCGACGAGATTGGCCGAACCCAAAAAGGTAATAACAACGCCTATTGCCACGACACTGAGCTTTCCTGGATGGACTGGCGTCTGGTTGAAACGAACTCGGGCCTGCTTCGTTTCTTTCAGAAAGTCATCCGATTTCGGCGCGCGCATCCGGCACTACGCCGTAGGCGCTTTTTTGAGCACAGCGACGTGCACGGCGCCGGAATTCTGGATATCAGCTTTCACGGATTGCAGCCGTACTCGCCCGATTATTCGAGCTGGAGCCGATGTCTCGCGTTCATGTTGTCGGGCCACGGCGCGCCGGAGCTCGATGCAGATATTTACGTGGCCATGAACATGTACTGGGATGCACTACCGTTTCGTCTTCCAAAACGCGGCCATGGCGGAGCCTGGACCGTGGAAATTAATACGTCGATGCCTTCGCCGGATGACATCTTCGATCCAGGCCAAGGGCCAGCTGTATCTGGGGATGAAGTGATCGCCGGGCCAAGGTCGATCATCGTGCTGACAGCTAACACCCATTCTTAAAAAGGAGAACAGAGATGGCATTGAGCATGCATTCCTCAATAGAGGGCAACACCGCGCGCCTGCAGCTTGTGGGCGAAGTGGACGGCACGACTGCACCGCAAATGCGTGCCGAAGTCGACAAGCTTCTGAACGGCTCGCCTCAGAACTTGGTGCTTCGCGTGGACGAGCTGACCTTTATGTCGTCCGCTGGACTGCGCGTGCTGATTTTCGCTAAGCAGAAGCAACCCGGGCTGACGATCTACGTCGTGAAGCCGCAAGCGCCGATCATTGACACTCTGCGCAAAACAGGCTTCTACGATGGTGTTTATGTGACCGAGACCGAACCGGCGTTAGCGTAAAGAACAATCGGTAAACGCGCGACATGCAGGGATTGACCGTACCGGGCAACCTTGACGGGCTCAGCCCGATTCGGGATTACGTGGCTCAAAATGCTAAGACGGTGGGACTGCCCGAATCTGCAGTCTACAAGCTGTGTCTTGCCGTGGACGAGATTGCGACCAACATCGTTGTCCACGGGTATGAAGAGGCGGGTCTGACCGGCGACATCAACGCAAGCGTACGCATCGATTGCGACAAGCTCATTGTTGAATTGCACGATACCGGCAAATCGTACGATCCCAACAGGCACTCTGTGCCCAGTACCGAAGCGCTCTCGCTGCCGCTCGAGGAGCGGAAAATTGGCGGCCTGGGTATCTTATTGGCTCGCGATAACGTGGACGAACTGCAATATGAGAGCACGCCCGCCGGCAATACGCACCGATTCATCGTGGATCTGCGGGCTAACCTGGAAGCGGTTCGCGATGCCGAGCGCGGCAAGCTTACTGACGAGAGGCGCAAACTCAGCATTCTTCTGAGCATCTCCAGAACGCTCGGCCAGGAAATTCAGCTGAGCCGTTTGCTGACTTTGATCGTTGCCGAAGTGACTAGCGCCATGGAGGCGGAACGCAGCTCTCTGTTGCTTTACGACGCGACTACCAACGAGCTTGTCAGCAAAGTCGCAGAAGGAATGAGCACGCGCGAGATCCGCGTGCAGCTTGGCAGCGGAATCGCGGGTGCCACCGTGCTGGATCGGATGACCATCAATATCCCGGACGCGTATCAGGATAGCCGCTTTAATCCTTCCTACGATAAAGCCTCCGGATTCCGGACCCGGTCGATTCTCTCTGCGCCGATTATCAACCAGAATGGGCGCTTAATCGGTGTCGTCCAGGTTCTAAACAAGATTAATCGGGAAGCATTTACCGGCGAAGACGAGAGATTTCTCGAGGCGATCTGTATTCACCTTGGCATCGCGCTGGAACGTGCGGAAATGGTGGAGGCCTATTTGCAGAGCCAGATGCTGAAGCAATCTCTGCAATTGGCTCGCGAAATACAGATGGGATTGGTGCCGAAACAGTTCCCCGCGTTCCCGGAAATTCCGCAAATCGATATATTCGGCGCCATCGAGCCCGCGCTCGACGTCGGCGGCGATTTGTACGATTTTTTCAGCCTCGACGAAAACCGCATTTGTTTCATCATTGGCGATGTTTCTGATAAGGGCATTCCTGCCGCACTCTTTATGGCGATGGCGCGCACGGCTTTCCGCATGGCGGCCTTGGCATCGAAGGAATCGGTTGCGTCAATCCTCCGACGCCTCAACGATTTTCTCTGTGAGAGTAATCATTCGCAAATGTTCGTCACGGTTTTCGCTGGGATACTCGACCTGCGGGACGGAAGCATCGAATATGCCGACGGCGGCCATGAACCACCCTACATTGTTCGCGCGCGCGGAGGAGCGGCCATGATCGATAAAATCGGAGGATTGGCGCTCGGCTTCATACCCGGTTACGATTTTCAGCCCGGCAAAATACAACTAAACGAGGGCGATTCGCTCATTCTTTATACCGACGGAATCACCGAGGCCATGAACGAGCAGCATCAGCTATTTGGCGCCGCGCGGATCCAGCAAACTCTCGAGGGCGCCGCGCCGGGCATCGAAGCGCAACGATTGAGCCAGATGTTGCTCGGCGGCGTAACCGCATTCGTCGCCGGCGCACAGCAGAGCGATGACATTACCTTGCTGGTCCTGCGCTATGGGGGAAATCGAACTCAGTTCCCGGTCGGGGTCTCGCCCGAAGTCTCGGCCGCACCCGTCTGATACGTGCCGCTGTTAGACAGCCTTAGCTTCCGGTGTATCCACGTGCGCCGCGAGCAATGCCGTGGGAAATGGAACGATTGTCACGCTCATGAAGAGAAGCACGTTCAGCAGCAGGAACACGTGGTCGCTGCGCCGGGTATGTGGTTCATCCACCTGATGAAGACGGTGAGAAAGCCGTTCAGGTACGACAGGTATTGCGGTCTTTGCGTCGCAAGCGCCTCGACGAGCATGGTTATGTTCAGGATTAGGAGGTGATTGCTATTCTGAACAGGCCGTAACTGAACGCCTCTACGCGCACCCCGTTTTCTTTTCCTCGTCGGATGCGATACGGGTGGTAATGATACTCCTGATGTTGTTCGTGTTCTGGCCGCCTCGCTTGCGGACCTAACCCAAGTTCATCCCGTCGGCCATGACTCCCTGGAGTCTCGGCTCGATAAGCTGTTGAAAATGTCGCGTTAGTCT
>JAFAUR010001078.1 GCA_019243205.1 Acidobacteriaceae bacterium
CCCGCAGAACTCGTCGGATTTCGGCCAAAAATTGACCGTGAGCGTAGAAATGCTCGAGTGTCTCGAAAGAGACCACGACGTCCACGGAGGCGTCTGCCAACGGCAGTTGTTCTGCTGCTCCCAGTCGAAAGGACAGACGTTCGCAACCGTAATTGTGAGCTGCGTGCGCAATCGCTTCATCCGCGACATCCACGCCAATAACCGAGCGCGCGACCTGGGCAAGAAGCGCCGACCCGTAGCCCTCGCCCGAGGCAATATCGAGCACGTCCTTCCCGCGGCAGAAATGCCGCGCCAGGACGTAACGGTGGACATGCTCGATCTCGATCTGGCCGCTCTCGGCCGAGGTAAAGCGTTCCCCGGTAAAGGGCAGTGGAGTGCTCGGCTTTTTGAGCCAGAAGAGTTCGCCCATCGATGTCCCGGAAGATTGATAGGGCCAGAAACGCGATCTGGGCACGTACTGACACGGCAATATGCTGGCGCGCAAGCCTACCAGAAGCAGGTTCTCGGGGATATTAGGATCTTCCTCGGGCGATCGTTCCCAAGAGCGTTGCCGACCAAGCCCTGCTATTATGCGCTATCCTGAATTGGTTAGGTGAGATTAGACGCGCACCAAGCCTGGAAACTACCAGAGCCAGAGTCAAACGGGTGCGGAAAGCGTTCTTTCAGCGGCGGTCGGGACCGATAGGTTACGCGTTCGATGCGCCTGATCGGGGTACCGTCACGATAGGAACCAAACCCCCAATAGCCCGGGCGAAGGCCGGAGACCGCGTGTACCGCAAGCTGCTGCCGATACCATTTGAGCAGTTCAAATATTTCTGTTCTGCGATTGGCGTAACGCTCCAGCATCGCTTCCCCGACGGAACTGACCTTTGTGAAATGAACGAAGCGTACCGGGTAATCGCGGGCACGGAGGGTTCCGTCGACGTCGAACGCCAGTGGACGATGGCTAAGATTCCACGCCGCGACATTGTAGCCGGGATCACGCAAAATGTAAAAATCTTCAAACAGTGCGGGTATCAGGTCGCACCACCGCTGATCGGTGAATAGACCGCCTGGTACATTATCATGGCAGAATGCCAGCAGCCGGTCTCGCCACCAGCCCGCGAATCGGACGCCCTCGCTGGAATGTCTCACCCCCAGAAATCCAAGGTTGTAAATACCGTGTTTCAGCGAACCTACCTCGTTGTCCAGGATGGCACTCTGGCTGGTTTCTGGCTGAGTCAGGTGTGGAGTCAAAACGATCGAATGCCGGTCGAGTAAGTCGATCACGGGATCCAGCGCTCCAAACACAGCAATGTCCGGATCGAGATACACGACCTTATCGCCGCCCTGTTCCAGCAAGCGACAAAGCATCACCCCCTTAACCGCCGTGCAAAGCTCAACCAGATCGTGACCGAAGGCCCATTGCTCGAAATCGTGGATGTCGAGATCCTGAACGCGCACCACATGGTCAAAAGGATCTCCAGATAGATCGAGCGCAAGACCGTGTGGATCGATATCCGATATGCACAGCCAAAGCACCCAATCGGGATGATGCTTCTTCAACGTAGTTCCAAGAACTCGCGCTCTGTCGAGATAGCTCAACGAAATACTGGTGAAGCAATGCACCTCAGACATCATTCACCAGTGCGCTTTGAGCAGCTAGCCGAAGGTAATCGGCGGTATGGCCTCCAAACGTGAGCGTACCTCGCTGCCTGTTGTTCGCAGCGGCGAGGTCGCGGACGCATCCACTGCCGAATTTCACAAACAACTCCTCTTCGTTCTCTAGAATCCAAACCTGCTCGGGCGCGATCGCAGACGCGGCAGCTGCGATATTCCCTGCACCTTGTCGGGTAATGATGGCGACGCCAGCGGCGATTGCTTCATGGGTCGTGAAGGAAAAGGTCTCGCTGCACAGGGACCATAAGAGCACAATATCGATTTGATTCTCGATCAGGGCGGTGACCATGCCCAGGCGATCCTTTGGACCTACATCGACCAAGACGTGACGCACGTGGGCGAATTTTGACCGGCGGCGGGCATTTAACTCATAGAATTCATAGCGCGGATCTCCCCGGTGCAGGCGGGCCAATTCTTCGAACACCTGCCAGCCTTTGAGATACGTTGCGGACCCAATGAATGCGATCCGATGTGGACCTTCACCCTTATCCCCAGTTGCCACTGAACGCGGGTGTGCGCCGAAACCAACCTCGCAGGGCGGAACGACTGCCGCTGTTGCATGGCGCAACCTGCTGTGCTCACGCCAAAAGTCGAGAGCGAGCCGGGACGGACTGAGAACGATTGGCTCAAGCGCGTCGAAGAATGCACGCATCCTCTTCGCGTGTATGCGTCTCTCCTCACCATAGCAGCAGATCTCGCAAGCAGTGGAAGACACGGGCGGGGCGTGACAGAACTCCACGTCATTGCGCAACAGCACCCAGTTCGGACACAGGGTGAAGTAATCGTGGATCCAGACGATGGTCCGGCCAGGCCCGACGAGTCGGCCCATCTCAGCAACCAGTTCTGGCGCATGGCCGAGCAAATGATGGACGACCAGCCAGAGCCTCGAGCCTTTACGGCGCAAGGCCGCCAGTTCGTCCGCAAGGTCAGAAAACTGAAGCTCCCCCGCCACCCGCCTGCCGTTTGCAGTCAGGATAAGGTTGAACGAAGCACCAGCGACCTTCTCGGCCAGATTGGGCAGCGGCTGCGCCGGGCACGCATGCAGGTAAAGCCACCCCATTTCAGCGAAAATCGCTGCTTCGTTCCCGATGCAGTTCTGCACACCACCAGCTACAGTGGCATATTCGTCGTGGCTAAGAGAGACCATGATCGCGTCGGCATCGTTGGCTCCGAATTCTGCCAGGCGCTCGCGCAGTTCTTCGCGCCCTAAGACCTGCGGATCCGAAGGCCGCAGCCAATCCTTTACTTGCTCCCTCGGCGAGCGGGCGCTCACGATCCGCTCTCGTGCAAAGTCCACAGGCATCGGCTGTCGGCCCTCGGCAGCACCGATGCGGGCAAAATGGACCAATGGATTCTCACCTGAATCTGCAACATCGGGATTCTGGGTGAGATAGTATCGCGTATCGAACCCTGGGCTGGGATCGCGCCCCTCGCGCCAGCCAAATTCAAGATAGTGCTGCAGCGGGTCAATGCCGGCTAGGCGCACGTCATCATTGAGTTGGCGATAGAACTTTGCATCGAACAGATCGCCGATGGTGTCGCGCGCAGCTCTAAATGGGTCCTCAGTTACTGGGCGCGCTGATTGGACCGCCTCTATTGCGATCGGATCCCGCCTGACGGTCATGAGCCGTGCTGAATCAGCGAGCCGGCCGAGGATGGATTTGATCCGGGACGGGGTGGCGCGGAGGATCGCCGCAACCTCCTGGGCTGTCCGAAAGCCAATCAATCCATTCAATTGCACCTCTCTGGAGCCTTGTGCGGCGGCCTTGGTCGCTCCGAGGGCCTCATGCCGCGGGCTCGTTTCGGTTCTCGAGATCCGGGGGTCAGCAGAGGTCAAAGCCGGTATCAACTGAAGCTTTGCCGGCCACCTCCGCCAGCAGATTATACAGTTGCTCCCGCTGCGCTGCGAGCGTGCGCACTCGCAAGGCGGCATCCCTGGCCTGTTCGCCACGATGGCGACGTTCGCGAGCATCTTGCACCAGGTCGGTCAAAGCTCTGAACCAGTCCTCTTCCCGATTCGCGACCAACCGCATCCCGACCGACGCGCTCATAGTGCCATCGCGATGCAGCGCGACGTCGGACGCGACGATCGGAAGTCCGAGCCCGGCGTATTCGAGCAGCCTGTTCGACTCGGTGAAACCTGCAACCGTGGAACCCATGTGCGGCGCTACCCCGATGTGCCATCGGCGATGCCGCGTCAGCCAAGCGACGAGCGCAGGATAGGACGCAGCGGCAAAACTCGGCGGCTGAACTTGACGCAGGCCCGGTCCCAAGCCGGGCTGCGCGGTCAAGGTCAGCACCTCAAACGAAACCTCCTCGCCAAATTCGCGACGCAGACGAAGAGCCACGGGCTCGAGCATCTCGACGGTCGGATCGTGATCAGGGGCGCCGCGGTAGAGGATGCGCACTGGCCCGCTCGTATCGGCAGCACTCCAGGGTTCTGGCGGCGCACCGCCCCAGAGGCGTTCATCGAGCCGACTAGGCACGAGTTGCGCATCCGGGCGGAGGGTGCTGAGCCGCTGCTGCAGATCGGCCGTTGAAACCCAGACCATGTCGGCCGCGCGCAGCATGCGGAGGACCATTGGCGCCGACTGCTCGCGGCTTTCGAAATCGGGAGTTTCGCCTAACTCAGGTGTATCCTCGTCGAGATCGTAGACCAAGCGTATGCCCGTCATCCGGCAATGCTCGATGATTCGCTCGGCTTCGCTATCAGACGAGGCGCGTCTCTGGCAGACCAGCACGTCTGGGACGCGGCGCAGAGCGCTGCAAGGATCCACGAGTACGACACTCACCTGCCCGCGATGCGTTCGCTCCAGGTGATCCAACGGCAGCAACAGCCGGACGTAGCCGGCCGGCGTGATGCCGCCATCGGGAGAACGCTCCGGGAGTAAAGCGACCGTCTGCCGAACAGTGCGGCTACGGTGGTCGCCCCTTCGGGCGTGCGCGGATACGGTTCGATCAACGGCGGGCGCTAAATAGCGGTCAGGGTAAAACGATTCGGTGGTCACTCGCGGAACGCTGGCGATTGGCCACTGCCCATCGACAAGTGCCTTACGGGCGGTCGCAAACGCATCAAGCCAGTCCGAAACCGCGGCGTCGGGTCTAACCAGCCAGGTCCAAGGGCGGCCGGCGACGCGCTCGGGGATCGCCCCGAGCTGCCTCGCGACTATGGGCAGTCCGCTCGCGATCGCGTCGGTGAGCGTGTAGCTATAGCTCTCGGGACAAGGGGAGGGGAACCACAGTACATGCAAGTCCGCCTGCGCAATCAGTTTAGGCAACTCCTCATCCGGATATCTCCCAGTTTCCCTTATTATACCCCGCAGGACCGGCGGAATTGGCGGAGTGCAGTAGCCGAGAACAACGAACTCGGCCCCCCCTGAACCGGCGGCAGCGGCCGATTTCAGCAGCGTGTCTCGACCCTTATGCGGCGAAACCGCTCCAATCAGTCCAATTCTCAGCCGCTCGTTTGGGCTCAGCCGCGGCGGCCCTATTGCCCATTCCGACGACCTGATCGGCTCATGCGGCACCAACAACAAGTCGCGTCGCGGGACGTATCGTCCGAGTCGCCGGCGCACGTCCTCGCTCGGGCAGATGACGCGATCCGCATCTTCCAGTAGCCAAGCATGTTCACGTCGCCAGGCAATGATATCGCGAGCACCGTGCTGCGGCTGGCGAGCGATACACGCGTTGCAATTCGCCTCGTCCGGCTCGCCGCAATAGTCGCCCGATGATGTCCTAAGAAGATGGACCTGCGGACAGATCGCGAAATAATCATGGACCGTAAAGTCGAACGGCACCCGCAACCGCTCGATCAACTCATGTATATCGAAGCCCAAGCCGCTTGTATGATGCACATGAACACGCCCGACATTGCAGGATTGCAGTAGGGCAACGAGATCGTCAAGATTGTGGCCGCTGGGGAAACGAAGCCCCGGGTGGTCGGGTAAGCTAGGGATCGACAACTCGATGCCGCCGGTACTGGGCTGCAGCAGGAGCAAATTCGCCCGTACACCGACTTCCCTGATCAGTTCGGACACGTGGCGAGCGAGCCCGCCGCCCAAGTTGTGGCTTACCAGCAGAAGCGTCGGCTCGGCGGCGCCACGGAACAGCGCGGCGGTGATCGCGAAGCGATAAGGTTTCGCGGGGTCCCGATGAACGAATCGTGCAATCATCGTATCGTAATCGGGATGCCGCACGATTAACTCTTGTTTGGCTCTTGTCCGCTCCGGCGAGTCTGCGCCAAAGCTCACGCCGCCGGCGTGATAGACAAACACGTCGCAGGCCAGCAAGTGCTTCCATCCAAGCGCCGCGGCGCGCATGCAAAAGTCATTTTCCTCCCCGTACCCGCGTCCGAACGCCTGCTCGTCGAAAGACCCGACCGAGTCCAGGCAGTCTCGGCGGACATACATACAGAAGCCGATTGCGGTAGGAATCACAATGTTCCGGCTGACATTCGCCACACGACAAGCCGCGTCGATCGCGACGGGTGAGCGGGACGCAGGCAGCCTTCCACCCAACGGAGCCGGGTAGCTGCAGATTGTAGCGTTGTTGGAAAACGGGGTGACGGTCCCGACCTGCGCGGTGCCGTGGGCCTGCGCCGCGAGGCGTGTGAGCCAGCCACGAGGGACTTCGGTATCGTTATTCAATAGAACCACGTCGCGCCGGCCCGCTTCGGCGATGCCCTGATTGATCGAGGCCACGAAACCGAGATTGCGATGATTACGTAACAGCCTAATCGCGCCTCG
>JAFAUR010000344.1 GCA_019243205.1 Acidobacteriaceae bacterium
GAGCCGGATGGCGCGCTGCTTGAGCCAGTAGTGCTGGGCGAGGCTTTCGACGAGCAGAGATTCCGTGGGCGTGGACGGTGTGTATTCGGCGCAAAGCGATTCGAGGAGCCCGTCAAAATCGGACTGGTTTTCGCCGGGCAGGACGCAGAAGGCACCGGTGAATCCGTGGCGGAAGTTGTTGCGCGAGGAACGTGATTTGCCCTCGTCCGTGCGGGGTCCGGTGCTTTTCTGAGCGTTGGCCTTGTTTGCTGTGATCTGGGCAGTGGTCGACATCGGTTTGCTCCTTAAAAACGAAAAAGCCGGCGCGAGTTCGGGTCTCGTCCGGCGCTTTCCTGGAATTTGGGGAGCTTGCGGCTCCGCAGTTCGAGTATACGGGGCCCTGTCAAGCGTTTATGCGGGCAAAGGCCGAAAAATCGGGGTTTCAGCGCTGTGACTGAGTTTCGCGGGGAAAGGTTGTGGCATCGAATTACTGGCGTGACGAACGATCTCGAGCCGAAAACGAGTAGCTCTGCAGTTCCGTCTCGATTTGGGGCATGCCATTCCTGTCTTCCAAGGCGAGGATCGTGCGCCACTGGGAGACATCGCCCGCCGGTGACGTTCTCGAGTGAGTCCACGGTGTGAGTTCTTAGCGCTGATCTGGGTTGAGGTTGGACTCGATACGAGCGACACCAGTACGGAATCGCGAGCTATTCGAGCACACCGTGATGGAACTACCCCCCGGATGACGCAGCTTGTGATTCTTCAGGGGATCTAATCGAGTTTGTTCGTTTCATCCGACGGCTGGACGATGCCGGCCCTTGGCATGGCGATCATCATGTTGCCACTGACCGAGGTCGCATCACAACTCTCTGCTTCTGCTGGGCCCTAGCTGAATGTTGGGTATGCGTTTGGTCATTTCGCGACGTTGCAGATTGGTTGGTTTCACCCGCTGGGGGTAAAGATTTCTATCGCGCTTCTGACTGGCCTGAAGCGCAGGCGAACTTCTTTTGATGTGCGTTACTGTATTGACCGCCGCTGTTGTAAAAGTCTGAACTTGACCTGGCGTACATCGAAGGAACCTTCAACTTGTGGGACATCCGCCCAAACTCAGCCACTGACGTTCATGTCTCATTTTCCGGTTGACCGACCAACTGCTCAGAAATCTCATGTTGGCGGGATGCGCGTTATACGACAAGGTGACCAGTTCAGATGATACAAACGGACTTTAGGGAGTTATCTGAGTCTGCTAGTGCATTGGCGATGATGTGCTCATCGACCGGTTTTGACCAACATCCTCTGCGATTCGGACGTATCCTGGTTCTGACCACGCCGTAATCTAGGTATCGGCCAACGGATTAGTTACATTCGTTCACATTGCGGAGTCGCACGGATAACCTGCCGGATTGAGTCATACTCCGTCAAAGCACCACGATTCGTTTGCTTGCATCTTTGCGCCGACCCTTCGCAAGCTGTTGTCGCTGGACATCAGCCAGACTAGCCACACTATCGAGGCGTACTATTCCGAACCTCTCGTGACAGAAGTTTTCTATCCAAGCTTTCCAGCAAGCATGGATTTTACTCAGCATGTGCGGGAAACATGATATTTTGGACTCGCTATTGCGCCCCGGATGTCCCAGTTGACAATGAGAATGTTTCCGCTGAGTTGCATTCGATGCAGAAGCAGGCTGCCACTGCGGAAAGCGGGCACTACAGGCGCATTTGCTATGACTCTGCAGAACTGCGCACCAAACGCGCATGCAGTAATTCACAATACCGACGACAGTAGCGCATCCACCCCATGTCGAAGTTGTGGTCCGGGCCGGCGGCGCCAGGAAAGGAGCAGCTGTGGATCTCTATAGCTTCGTTGTTGAGGACTTCATCATTCATGACACCCGAGCCCTCTTCACAGACACGCTCACCCTCAGCCATACCGTCTTTGTCGATGGCGACCTAGTGGCGCACCGCGCTCTTTTAAAGATGGACGATTTTGACAATGGCGAATATAGTCCTAGCGACTACGCGCCCGACAGCGGTGGCCTTGAGGGCGTGGTGATAAACGACCCGGCCGCCACCACTGTGTTCATCTTCCAGTTGGTCAATGCGGGCAATGCACCTGACGGCGCACTCAGCGGACGTCTCGCTGCCACCGCCGACCAGATTGCAGGCATTGTAGGCGGCGCCGGGGCGCTTGGCTCGAGCGCAACCCCGATCGGCTTGGGCATCGAGGTTGTTGCCAACCTCTTCGCGTGGCTTTCGGTCGACTGCGACGGCCCAGTAGCGGTCGATCAGATCTCGGTGCCACGTTACATGGTCGATACGTGGACGGAGGATCTCTCAGTAGCAGAGAACCAAGCAACGCGGAAGATCACGATCCACCGAACTTACCCGGGCACCGATTCGCCGACGGGGTGCGGCGGCAACTCGAAATACGAGGTCACCTGGTCGGTGGGCCACTGGCGGACGTGGGTACCGGTCACGGATACGCCGGACAATCAGCTGGTCGTCGAATTCCCGATTCCTCCAAGTGGCGCCCC
The DNA here is from genome assembly GCA_019243205.1 of Acidobacteriaceae bacterium. Taxonomy (GTDB): domain Bacteria; phylum Acidobacteriota; class Terriglobia; order Bryobacterales; family Bryobacteraceae; genus Bog-105. The sequence continues at coordinate 2,514 of JAFAUR010000344.1, forward strand.
GTTTACCTCAGACACGGCGGTCAGCGCGACTACACACAATGGCGCGGTCCACGCGTTTGGGGTCGTCGCCGGTGGAAACGTGACTCATACCAGGACCTTTAGTGGCGCTTTCTGGTCTGTCGATAGCCCGGATCTGAACGTGTCCGACCTCGCCAGCCTGCCTGTGAGCGCCGTGAGCTTCGACGATCGCTTGTACATCTTTGGGGTTCACTCCGATGGCTCGGTGTCATCCCTGGCCTACTCGGGCGACGGCAGATACTGGGTCCCCCGGGTAACCATGCCACAGGGATTGAAGACGGTTGAGCCCATCGCGACGGCAGTCTTCCGCGACCGCCTGTTCCTTTTCGCTCAAGACTCCACGACGAATTCGCTCCGCGCGACGTCCAGCGCCGACCTCATCGGCTGGAGTCCGTGGGTGGATGTGCCGCAGCCCGGATTGCCGCAAGTTTCTGCAGTCGCAGCTGCCACTCTGGGCGACACGCTGTACATCTTCCGGGTGTTTGATTCCCTCAAGAACGAGAATGTCATCATGCACAATTCGACAATCGACGGGACGACATGGAGCGGCTGGGCCATGGTCGAGGGCGGCATCCGTCCCGAAGAGCTGCCGGGGACCGACCCGCTCGATGTGGCTGCGACGATATTCCGCGGCCGTGTGTATCTCGCGTCGCGATGGCGGAAACGCGGGGATGAAACAGCAGCGACGACCATAGCTGTGAACTTTAGCCGCGACGCTGAGAACTGGTGCGGCTGGCGGGTTCCCGAGTCGACCGCCAAACCTCTGGTCGACTATTCGGCGTCTCCCGAACCACCCTTCCAGCTCGTGCCGAATGCACCCCCTGGATTGGCAGGCGTGAACAACCACCTCTACATTCTGGCTCCGGGGGACTTTGTGGGCGGCCCGAATAATGTATGGGCGTACTGACAATTCGAGCGGACGGCCACCCTCTTCGTCCGCGACAAGCCCCTAATGTCCACGTGGTGGTGGCCGGTACGTGGCTTCGCGATTGTGAATGACGCAGAGAGGCTTCGAAGGCAACTCTCCGAGGTTCCCGTTTTTTAGTCCAGAACTGCGATTTTCAACAGGATGAAGTCATCAGTTGTGGCTGCTCCTGGGTTACGCGCAATCTGGAAGTTGAGAAGTTTGCGAAGGTCACCTGGCAATCGCAACTTCATCAACCAGAGGGCCGGGCAAGATCAAGTCTGAGTCCTTATGGATCAAGCAGCGCACCGAATGTAACGGGGCGTTGCGAAATCTGGGCGTGATCGAGCTGGTCTTCTGCGGGTCAAGAGCTTAGTGCCGGCGTGGTCATTCGGCGCCGATTCTATTTGATTCGAGGAGGCGTTTCGTCTTCGGATGAATCTTGAATCGGCGGCACATGTCGGCCAATCCAATCCGAAGGTGCTCGTCAGGCACTTCGAGCTGGGTCACGGTCGTTCCTGGGCTAGCAACAGGTACGGGCCCGTCGTAGCCTGGCGAATGCTGGACGGCTGCGAGAATGTTGCCGTCTTCATCATGCAATGCGATTACCTTCATGGCTGGGTCACCTTTATGGCCGTGAACTGGAGCAGTCCCCCACCCTGAGGATCGCGATCAAAACCCGAAACGGTCACGACAAAGTTTTCAAACCACTCCAAGTTGTTGTTCGAAGTTGTGAATTGGCTTGTAATCTCGACTTTCATGTTCGCTTGATAGGGTCGGACGGCATACCCCCAATAAAAATTTCCGTCTCCTAATTTCCAAGTCCACAGAACTGTTCCGGGAGCTTGAAACATCTGGTTTGGCGCCCAGAACTGGGTAACAGTAGCCATAGGAGAATATCTTACCGGGGTCGACAGGCGGCCGGGCAGGCTACTCGATGCAGTCTACCGATTCATGTTGTCGAGCGTTTCCCGTGCGTGTTCAAAGGCTTCGGTTGTGACATGGACCGCGCCTTGAAACGGCCGACTGATATCCGCGATCGACACCAAGGCAAGGGAAAGGAGGACGGACAGCATGAATACCTGAACAAACTGCAGCTTGAACTCCTCGCTTCCAAACAGACAGGCGGAAACGATCATAATCGCGCCACCTACGATCAGCACTGTCCATAAGATGAACGGGATTCCCTCGGTCACCTGCAACAGTCGGAGCCTCCTGTGTTGCGTCATGTCATCGAGTTCGGCGAGTGTACGGCTGAGGCTTGCCTGTTGCGAGGCGCTGTGCGTCTCCGTATTCGTTACTGTTGTCCACAGTTGTTCGACGATGCGGGCCGACTTGGGACTGATTTGGATGCGATCCATGGCGGGCCATTCGTCCGTGATCATGACGTTGACATAGTCGCTTACGAGCGATTGGATTCTGGTTCTCGCTTCGGCTGCCAAGCCTTTAGATGCCCGCGCTACGTTCACGAGCGAGTTAGCTTCCGCCCCGGCGTTTCCGTCTGCGACCTGAAAATTCGTCCATACGGCGTAGAGCATGAAGCCGATGATAACTGCGTAAGTGGTGCCGATGACGCTCATCTGCCAGCCAATCAGGTCGTTGTGTTTGCGCCGCTGTTCGCTCGGCCAGATCCGATGAATCAGCCACAGGCAAGTCATGGACCCAACAACGATCACCATAATCAGGGCGATGCTCTCAAAAATATTCAGCATGGTTGAGGCCCGAGTTCATCGGGAGTGACGAATTATATAATTTTTTGAGACTGCGGAGGGGCTGTTAGCACCCGTGTTCGCGGACGTGGGCTTCAAATTCCTGCCTTGCGCTCTCGACGTGCAGCTTCGTCTCGGAAGCTTGCTTTTTCGCGACCGTAAACGCGCCGCTTAATCTGGTGCCGGCAAGCTGGGCCATTCTGGAGACCGAGTAGCTGTGGATCGTGACTGCGTCAGCGAAATTTCGCAGCAACCGCTCGCGCTCCGTACAGGAAGTGCTTGAGTCCATAGGAGCTCAATCCGATGCCGATCGGCCTGGATAGAAGAAGCCTGACGACAAGGGCGCACCAGAAAACATCCCCTCGAGATCTGAAGCTGCTCTGGAAATCAATTGTCGGGAATGTTCAACGCGCAGCCTGGTTAATTCGATGATTGTGTGCGCCTGAATTTCAGAGGCAAAACCGCGGGTGATGCGCTGGTGCGAAGCGTGAAGCCGAGCGCGTGATGTGAGCAATGCGTGTTGGATAGAGTGCATGGAGGCCCCGTTCTGCATGAGAGGGGGGCCAGCCGGTCGAAGCGGTTTAGACGGCCCTTAGATGCACTTCAATGGTAGCGAATGGAGGCCCGCCGCTTCAAGGTTCGGACGTAATCTCTGCACGAAGATATCCAAGGGTAATTCGCAAGTGACGGTCAGCCGTCTGGAGGCATTGTTGAATGGCGTGGTGCTCTGGAATCGAGTCCTGTTCAAGGTGCGATAACGATTTCTGGACCGACTGAATTTCTAGTACGCAGTCGGTAATTCTTTCACGATCAACGCTGCTCAAGTTCATGGCCTGCATCACAGCGGTGTGTTTGCACGTGGCGCAGATACGAGTATTTGGCGTCCTGTTTGTGTTCGTTTGCTGCGTGAATCAGCAAGTCGAACCGGTTGGCTGCCAAATCGCCACTCATGATTGCATTGCATTGGTCCTGAAGCAGTTCCATCACAACTCGGACTGACTCGGCGAACTGATCTAACAGCCGTTGTTGTTCGCCACATACGGATGGACCTTGCCATGTTCCCTGAGCGACGTCGCCTGGATCCACTGCAGTTAACTCCGGCTTTGAAACCTCCGCACTGTGAATTGCAAGTTGAACACCAATGAAGCCATTCGTTTTCGGCTCCGTAGTGTTACGGATGGAAGCGCCGCCGATCGCGATATTGATGGCAGGAATCAGCTGTTGGGATGCCTGGGTCTTAACAACGTACCCGCAGGCGCCGAGACGAAACGCCTGATGCACGTACTCTTCGGAGGCATGTATGGAAACGAAGATGGTCCGCGCGCGGGGGCAACACCGAAGTATTTGCCCGAGGACATCAAAGCCGCTTGCGTCGGGAAGTGAAATATCGAGCAGAACAACGTCGGGCTGTAACTTGTTACAGCAATCGATAGCCTCGTGGCCGTCGCGAGCTTCCGCAACAATATCGAATTGCTCGCCGAGAAGATTGCGCAACGACTCCCGAACGAAAACGTTGTCATCGACTAGCAGAACTCGGGTTTGCCTGGAGTGTGAATGGATGGCGTACACAGCTATTTCTTAGACGCAGCGCGCCGTGCAGAAGGCGTACTGCACGTTTTGACAATAGGTGTCGTTTCCTTCAGTGGAGAGCGAGGCTGTATTCAAAATCAACTGGGGACGTTATACAGTCTTCACGACACACGAGCACCGAAGGAAAGAGGGTGAACGGTTTTATTTGCGCCAGCTTACTCTCCGGGTTCTGGTACATCCGTTATGCTCACGAAAGCGGATTCACCGCAGTTGAGGAGGGTGGTTGAGGAAGAAGCAGTTCGTCGCAGTATCGATCGCAGCCGCGGCGTCATTCGGCGGCGCGGTATTGGCTCAGCAAAATGTACCGGAGATTGCATTCGAATCCGTTCCGAATTTCTTAAAGCTGCCACCAGATCTGTACCTGGGCGAAGTGGCGGGCGTGGCGGTTAATTCCAAGGGGCACGTGTTCGTCTTCTCGCGCGGGAACACTACGGGGCCGGCGAACGGAGCGGCGGCGGCGCAATTGCTGGAGTTCGATCGTGAGGGAAGGTACGTTCGCGAGATCGGGAAGAATCTCTACGCCTGGTCGTTTGCGCACGCGATTCGGATCGATAAGGACGATAACATCTGGGCGATCGACAAAGGATCGGACATGATCATCGAGTTCAATCCACAAGGGCGAGTGAAGATGGTGTTCGGCCGAAAGAAAGAAGCGTCAGATGAGAACGACGGGCCGTGGACTCATGTGAATCCTCCGCGTCCGGCGGTGAACGGCCAGTTTCGACAACCGACGGATGTGACGTGGGATCTCGAGGGCAACATTTTCATCAGCGATGGATATGTCAATTCGCGCGTAGCGAGATTCAGTGCAAACGGCGATTGGATAGCACAGTGGGGCCAACCCGGGAAAGGGCCAGGTGAGTTCAATACGCCGCACAGTATTGCCGCGGATGCGAACGGGAACATCTACGTCGCCGATAGAGGGAATCGCCGCATCCAGGTATTCGATCACGAAGGTAGATTTCTTCGTGAGATGAAAATCGATGTGCCAGCGCCGGAGGATGCGCAACCATGGATGGGCGCGCGTCCCGGTCCGGAGACAGGTGCGACCATGCAGCCGGGCTCACCGTGGGCGATCTGCATCACGCCCGGACCGCGACAGTACCTGTACAGTTCGGACGCATTTCCGGGGCGGATTTACAAATTGTCGCTGGATGGCAAGGTGGTGGGGATGCTGGGCCGCTCCGGTCATCAGCTGAAGCAGTTCGGGTGGATTCATGAGCTAGCGTGTCCGTCCGAAAACGAAATCTATGTTGCGGAGCTTTTGAACTGGCGCGTACAGAAGCTGACCCTGCATCCGCAGTAACCAGCAGCTTCCGCTCGTGAGGAACAAAGTTGCGGCGAGCGGTACCGCGTGCGCCGCGACTGTATCTACGATCAGGTCTACGGAAGTGTGTAAGCCGAAGAGGCGTTCACCGATCCAGCCCATAGATGCGAATGAGGCGAAGAGCGAGCCGCCGATTCTTAGAACGGAATACGCGCGTGTGCGACTCAGCAGAAGCAAAGATGGCATGACGGCGGCTACGACAATCAACTGCATTGTTTCGATACCCAGGTTGAAGCCGAGGATGCTGACGAGACGCGCGGCCGTTCCGAGTCCTAATTGGCCCAGAGTGGCGGCAAAGGCCAGGCCGTGAATGAGGCCGAAGAACGCCGCGATGAATGCTTCGCGTCCGGGGAACAGCGGGCGGACGGCATGCGCAGCGGAGATAAGAATGGAAACGGCGATGAGCACTTCGACAGGACGACTCGGAACACGCACGAATCCCAAGGCCGCCAGCGCCAGGGTAATCGAGTGGCCGACAGTAAAGGCTGTGACCACGCGCAGGATGTGTAAGAGACTGCGCCGCACAGGTATGCACCCGCGCCAACGGGAACGAGACGCGAGCAGCGGAGCTGGTATGAGCAACACGAGTAGAAACAGCAGATGATCAGTCCCTTCCGCGATGTGCCGCATACCGAGCCGGAACATGCTGGGGAAGCCGCCCAGGTCGCCGAGAGAGGAGCGGAGGCGTGACCACCATCTGGAAGGCAGCGACACGGCAGCACCGGTCTGCACGTAATCGAGTTCATAAAACGACTGATTCTCGTTTCGATTCTGCGCGACGATTCTGATTGCAGGGTCGCGGGGCACCAAGCAATTTACGAGATAGGCAGAGATTTGGCTGCGGTGATGATTCTCGAAAACGAGCTTACGATTCCCGGGGCCGGAGGACAGTTCCGCCGTGAACTCGAGGTGAATTTCCCCGAGCCCTTGTTTCATTTGATCAACGGTTGGGAAATCGACTACCGAAAGTCGAGGTTCTAAATGCTTTCCGTCGAGCGTAACTGATAAATCGCGAAGAACCCGTTCGGCGTAGGCACGACGTTCGGCCTGTGAGAGGGCACCGTCGGAATTCGTATCCATGCTTGCGAAGACAGCCGGGAATACAGCGACTCCGGGCACGAGGCGAAGCGACGCCTGAACACGATCCTTGTGCAACGAGAGGATGGCGGCTTGCAAGTATTCATCCAAGCGGTGCGCGCGCGCCGGCACTCCGAGCGTGACGAGAAGTGCAAGAGTTGGAACCAGGCGCTTGGTCATTCCGCGGTTAGATGTCGACCGTAGTCGTTTGTCGGGTCGCGATACATGGTGTGGACGTGCATGGCGGGATCGCCGCCGAGCCGTTGAGGAGCGTATTCGATGACGAGCTTCGGCCCCTGAATCCGGTAGTACGCGGTGATGTTTTTGCCGGGGGCGGCAGTTGTCGGACCACTCCAGGCAAACCAGGTTTCATCGAGGCCGGCTTTGATTTCGGCCAGGCGCGCCGCGGCCGCGCTCTCGTGAATAATCCCCGACCATTCCGAGATAACGTCCAGCAACAAGGCGCGCTGACGCTCGTTCATGCCGGAAGCTTTGAGTCCCTCCGGCTGGATGGTTTTGCCATCCTGACCGGGTCCGAGTACAAGGTCGGCGAGATGGTAGCTCAGAATTGCTTTCTTGCGCTGGTTTTCGTCAAGAGCGTTCAGCAGATCCAATGCTTGATCGCTTTCGCGACCCAGGGGCCGTACAGTCTTGCCGTTCAGGGTGTAGAGAGCAGGTTGGGCGCCAGTTAGCGTCGGGGTGAGGATGCCGCGTTCACCGGCGATGGTGATATTGAGCGCGAGATGGTGGCCTCCAAACTGGAGCATCCAGGGATTCTTTTCGGAGGGCGTTCCGAGGATGGAGACGTAATAGAGATCCTTGCCGAATATCGGGCCGTTACGGAACTGCGGAGGCCCTCCACGATCGCGACGCCCGGGCGGACCGCCATTGCCTGGAGGTGGACCGGTGTCGGTGTTCTTGTTGACTTCGTCGCCTTCCATGATCTGCTGAACTTTCTCAAAACCCGTGGGACTCAGGGCAGAGGCGACGAGAGCCATGGCGGCTGCACGCTGATTAGCATTCATCTCCTTGAGGCTGATGCCTCCGCGCGGAACCATTGCTACAGGAAGGTTCGACCAACGCTTGCGTTGTTCTTCGTCGTTGAATGCATAGATAACGATCGCTCTTTGTTTCGCATCGAGAGTAGCCAGGAAACTGTTTGCGGCACTTACGATTCGTGAGGTCGCGGTCTGCTGCCCGGAAATTGTCAAAGACAACGAGACCAAAGCGACCGCCCCTATTCCCGAGGCGGTTTTTGTCGAAAGAGAGTGCATTCCGTTCTTGTCCTTTCCGGCCGGTGGCTCAGGCGACCGTTGCCATCTCGATTTCCTTGCGTGTGTGGTGCGACTGGGCAACTTCCGGCTGTTGAAATTTGACAACCAACAGCGTACGATCATCGGGCTGACTTTGCTCATGGGCGAAGGCCGTGACCTCTTTCATGAGCCGGGTACAAATCTGCGCGGGCGAGTGACCCGCTGTCTTCACGATCATGTCTTTGATCCGATCTTCTCCGAACTCCTCGTCATTTTGACTCGCGGCCTCGCTGATGCCATCCGAATAGAGAATGAGTGAATCGCCTTCGTCGATTGATATGATCCCTGCCGAATAGCGCGCTTCACGAAGAAAGCCGAGGACGGGGCCACCCTGGTCCAAGCGCTCGATCTGGCTTCGGGTGCGCCGGAAAACCAGCGGCGGCGCGTGGCCGGCGTTTACGTAGCGGAGCGTGCGGCTGGGGGGATCGTAGACAGCCCAGAAGAGTGTGGCGAAACGCTCGCAGGCCGTTCGCTCGCACAACATGCGGTTGATCCGTTCGCAGGCAGATTCGTGCCGGAATGCAAGAGACGAACGAATAGCTCCCACCAATACGCTAACCAGGAGGGCCGCGGGTATACCTTTGCCCGAGACATCGCCGAGGACGATGGCGATCTGGCCAGATTCCGTTTCGAAGATGTCGTAGAAGTCGCCACCGACGTGGTCGGCTGAGATGAAAGAGGCGGCGAAATCTACCGCTAGAGAAACGGCATCCGGCTTGGGGTGCAGGTCGGTCTGAACACGCCTGGCGAGTTGGAGTTCGCTCTCGAGATACTTGCCGCGAAAATACTGAGGGGCGCGGAAGCCGATCACAGCAACGGAGAGCAAGAGCGCGAGGGACGCGACAACTCCGAGGATGAGGTTTTCTCGCAGTCCCGCGAATGCGCCCGAAACCGCTTCCAGGGGAATCGCGAGTTCGATCACATACGATGTACGGCGGTGATCCGAGGGATGAAGAGGAGGATTAGCAGATTCCCGCGAGTAGGCCAGGCGGAAGGGCAGCATGACAAGCCAGGCCTTACCTTCGGTCGTGTCCACCACCTTGCCGAGTCTCTGGTGTTTTTCGACTCGATCCCACCAATGAGGCGGGAAATTGGGCTTTCCTTGTGGAGTGCCCGCTTGCGCGAAAACGTTAGCATTCAGGTCGAGGATGCGCATCCACAGGAGGCGATCGGGAGCAGCCTCGATTGCGTGCTGGAGGACCGGCGCCAAGTTATGCGGGTCGGCGATTCCGGCCGCGCGCGCGGAGGCATTGACAGCAGCCGCCTGTCGCGCCGCTTCCGTTTCAGCTGCCGCAGGAACGAGAACGGCGTCTGCGTACAGGTAAGTCCGCACGCATTGGATGCAGAGTACGAATGCGACAAGAGCGCCGATGCCGAGCACAAGACGAAACGTCCATTGCGAATACTTGGGCAATCTCATCTATTTGTCCTCGGCTGCTAAGCAGAATCGCGCATCGACCTTAAATGTTTCTGAAAAATAGGTCCTTCTGAGGTGGTGGACGAATGCACTAGGCGGATTGTTCCGTTGGCGTGCGGGCAGGCGAGTGCTCGACGATCTGTTGAGGGAGCCGCACGGCGAATGTCGACCCGTGCCCGACCGAACTCTCGACCGTCAATTTTGCGCCATGCCCTTCTGCGATTTCGCGCGCGATGGACAAGCCTAATCCGGTTCCGCCTGTATCGCGCGAGCGCACTTGATCGGCGCGCCAGAACCGGTCGAAGATAAACGGCAGATCGCGCGCGGCAATTCCGGGGCCGGTGTCGGCGACCGAAATCAGCAATTCATTTGCGTCACAGCTTACGCGAACCGTGATGCTGCCGCCCGGCGGCGTGTACTTGATTGCATTGTCAATGAAAATCAGCAGCATCCGGCGGAACGAACCCTCGTTCACTGGAGCGATGACGGACCGTTCGGGGATTTCGATCGAGACCGACAGATGCTTTTCGGAAACGAGCGAACTCGTCTCGCTCACGACTTCGTGCACGATAGCGGCAATGTCTGCCGGCGCCAATTCCATACGGCTTTTCTCCGCGTCGGATCGTGCAAGCCAGAGGAGCTGATTGATGAGATCGGTGGAGCGCTTCGCCTCGCGCAGGATTTTCTGCAACGACTGCTTGAGCTCATCCGTGCTGCGCTCGCGCCTCAGCGCAAATTGCGCGGCGGTGTAGATCAAGGTCATGGGCGCGCGTAATTCATGCGAGGCGTCGGCGGTGAAGCGGCGTACCTGAAGTAGGGATTGCTCCACGCGAGATAACATCGCGTTCAACGTTTCCGAGAGCCTTTGAAGTTCGTCGCCGGAAGCGGGGACGGAGAGTCGCGCCCCAAGGTTGACGGGGTCGATTGCCCGTGCCTCATCGATGATCTGATCGACGGGCGCAAGAGCCCTGCCGCTGAGCCAATAGCCTCCGAGCGCCGCGATGATCAATACGAGGGGCAGGGTAAAAGACAGAATCGAGTTGAACTCGCTCAGGACACCGTGGAACTTGGCCTGCGGATCTGCTACTTCGATGATGAGAAATTGCCCGTCCACATGAATGCGCTGCGTTGCCATGCGGAGGGGGAAATGTCGCGGTCCGGTGCTGCGGAAGGTCATGCGCGGACCGGGATCCGGCGGCGATTGCGTGCTGACATGATGGCGCGCGAGACCGTCGGACTGGGCCATCAACGCGCCATCAGGTCCGAAGACCTGAAAGAGTTCACCGAGACGGTCCAGTTCGCGTAATCTCACCGCCAGACGATCCAAGCCTTCGTGACTGTTGTCATCGATGAAACCATGTAGTCCGATCAACCGGTAACGCAGGCTCTGATCGAGCGCGTGATTGAGGCTGAGTTCCATGGCCCAACGGCTCGCGCCCACGAGTATGAGAGCGACCAGAATAAGCGCGCAGCAATACCAGACGGTGAGGCGAACCCGCAACGAGCGTGGATGCGGGTGCTTCAAGCTATCTCCTGGCGCAAGCTGTAGCCAAGCCCGCGCTCGGTGTGGATGAGCTTGGGTGAGCCTGGCGCATCCACCTTTGAGCGGAGGAACTTTATGAACACGTCGAGATTGTTGGCGCTAACTTCGCGATCATTCCAAACAATGTCGATGAGGCGATCTCTGGTCACCACGCGCCCGGCAGACCGCAATAGAGATTCGAGCAGGGCAAATTCAGTACGAGTCAAGTTGAGGGCTCGCTTGCCTCGCCAAGCTTTATGTTCGGCCAAATCGAGCATCACGTCCGCAAAGCGCAATTGCTCGTGCTTCGCTTCGGGTTTGCGGGTACGGGCGCGAATTCGCGCCAGAAGCACTTCGAACGAAAACGGCTTGGTGAGATAGTCGTCGGCGCCCGCATCGAGCCCGCGGACAATTTCCTCGGGAGCGTCTCGTCCGGTCAGCAAAAGAATCGGCGTGAGGATGTTCTGGCGGCGAAGGTCACGCGTCACTTGCAGGCCATTCATGAACGGCATCATGACATCGAGAACGATGATGTCGAAAGTGGACGTTTCAGCAAGACGCAAAGCCTCCGCGCCATCATGCGCAACGACAACGCCTAAAGATTCTTCTTCGAGCTCGCGCCGAACATATTCGGCTACTTCACGGTCATCGTCAACCAACAGGACGCGCATCTCGCCTGAAGATCATTGCAGCAGATCCGAAGGCCCTTTTAAACGACGGAGCAAGTTTTCAGCAAATTTTAAGGCAAGGCCGTCACCGTGGAATCGCAAGTGACGCAATCGAAATGTTAATTCGCAAGATTGTTTTCTGGGTCCATCTGTGCATTGGAATTGCAGCCGGTCTGTTCATTTTCGTCATGGCCGCAACAGGCGTGGCGTTGGCGTTCGAAAGGCAGATCGTAGATTTTGTCGATCGCGATGTTCGAACGGTTGCTGTGCCCAATGACGCGCAACCGAGGCGAGTGAATGATTTGCTCGGTGCACTCCGCCGTGCGGGAATGGGCGATCCAACCGCGATCACGATGCGTGACGAAGCTCACCGAGCGATGCAATTTTCGATTGGCCGCGGGAAAACAGTCTTCGTTGATCCGTATAGCGGCGCAGTCCTGGGCCCGAGTTCGGCGGCTGCGCGCGATTTCTTCTTCCAGGTGGAGCGATTGCATCGGGGATTAGGCGCTCCGCTTGGCTCGAAAAGCATCGGACACTGGTTGGCCGCGGTATCGAACCTGCTATTCGGAGCGCTGATTGTACTGGGCGTCATTCTATGGCTGCCGCGCAGATGGAGCTGGAATGGTGTGCGGGCCTCGATTGCGTTTCGAGGCGGATTGCGAGGAAAAGCTCGCGAATGGAACTGGCACAACGTCGTCGGGATCTGGTGCGCGCTGCCGTTGCTCGTCATCGTACTCAGCGGAGTGGTGATGTCGTATAGCTGGGCAAATGCGTTGTTGTTCCGGCTCTCCGGCTCAACGCCTCCGACTGGTGGTCGCGATGCGGGTGAGAGGCGCGGGCGTAGTTTTGAGGCTGAAGCCGGGAGGGAACCTGATTACGACCGATTGTTCGCTATCGCCAAGGGCCTGGAACCGGGTTGGCGGTCGATCACCGTCAACATTGCACGCGCGGCGACGGCGCCCGTTTCCGTGCAGATCGATACCAGCACCGGTGGGCAGCCGCAAAAACGCACTCAGTATTTACTGAATCGCGATAGCGGGGCGGTTGTGAAGGTCACCGGGTTTGCTGATGGCAGCCTGGGGCAAAGACTTCGCGCGTTCGTGCGTTTCGGACATACGGGTGAGTACGGCGGCTGGCCGGGGCAAGTGGTTGCAGCACTCGCGTCGTTGGGTGCGTGTGTGCTGGTGTACACGGGTCTGTCGCTTGCAGTTCGCAGGTTTGCTTCCGCACTGAAACGAAGACGACGGGCGGTTAATGTTCGAGAGGTTTATCCGGAGCAACCGGTCGCGTGATCAGCCGGGCGAACCACAAACGCGGTTTCTCATCGCGCAATTCTCACCGGCACAAAGCTCAATGGCGCACCTGCAGGATGCGGTGGACGCGTGCGCGAGCGGGCAGGCACGAGTCACGCCGCGCCGCAGGTTTTGGCCGCAGGCGCAAGGTGGCGCTTCCGCCGCAATACCTCGAGCAAATTGCGACATTCACGACGCACTTTGCGACAACCTGGCGCGATTGTCGCAAAAGCGCTGAGCACTCCACCCTAAGCGGTGCGCGGCCCTCGGCCGGGGCTTCAGGCATAACGCCGAAAGCCATAGCCGACTTTACGTCCAATTAAATCTACTCTTGGCAGCAATCGACCGGTGATGAAGAACCTTCAAGGCGATCACATAAAACGAGGTCGTCAGAAATCCCACGATCAGCGCGTAGGTCATCATTTCGACAGCGCCTAGGCCGACGAGGGGATCGCCCTCCCAAACCTCATGTGGGTCGTCGCCTCTTGCCAAAAGGATGAGACCCCAGAGGGCCAGTGATGCAGGCCCGATCAGAATTCCACTCAAGAAGATGGTCCAGATTCGGCGCCCCTCTGCATCCTTGAGTGCAATCACGAAGCGAAGGCAAATGCACCAGGCCGGAAGGGCAAAGATCATAGTGACGCGAAAAATCAGAAGGACGGTCCCGACGCGAAAGAACCCAGGCCCACTGAAGAGCAGGTTGGAGAACAAGCTGAAGAGAGCGACGGAGAGGAGTAAAGAGCCAAACCATAGGCCAACGCGCCTCAGCGTATTCATCAGATTGCTCGCGCCAAAATCATCACGCGCTCTGCGCGCGGTGACAGATCCAGTCGAAATTATGGCATCGCATCATCGTTGGATTTGTTTGAGAAGGGCTAAGGAAGCGTCGCGGCTCACGCGTGCGGGAGTTGGCAGGCACGCGTCACGCCGCGCCGCAGCCTTTTGGCCAGTCCGCTTTCGCTGCCCGGCGAGCCGCGGGCGTAGGCCAAAGCTTTTTATCCCCGTGTGCGGTTGGACCTCTCTAAAACTACACTCCGGGCGGCCACTTTGCAGCATTGACGCGTTGACGCAACGTACTCGCCTGTGTTTCAAAACGCTTCTCTATCATTGCGGGCTGCCTTGGGTATTTTCATACTCTACCGGCGTCTAATGTGCGTGACTGCAGCGACGCGTTGGTTAGTTGTACCAGAAGTACTGCTCGCCTTGGACCAGGGAGCGCGCGAGATAGATCCAATTCGACGCTCCATAATATGGATCAGGGTCCCCGGCGGTCTCAGAGCCATTCGGAACATTCGTCGTTCCGTTGTCGAGTCTCATCACGTAATATTGGGTAAAAGTTGCACCGGCGTGACTAAAGTAAGTACCCGTCGGTGTACTCGTCCAAACAAATCCGCACGACGCGCTGCCGCAGCCGCTGATAAGATCGGCAAAGCCGGGGCTTAGGGGAGAGTCAGGCGCTACCGCCTTCGTCTGAGCGGCCAACCAGGAATTGGCGGTAGAGCCAGTCCATCCGGCGATCAGCGACTGGAACTCGGTGAGACTCGGAGAAGTCCAACCCGCTATTCCGTTCCAAGTGATGGGCGACAACACGGGAGAAATAGACGCTTGCGGGTTTTCAGGGGGAACATCTGTCGGGCAATTAAAGATGTTATCCGTGCTGAACGGGCACTCGACTACCCACATCGTGTGGTCCTTCGTGGTGACCACGGTGCCCGCCGGCACAGCCGGAAACATCAACTTCAGGTTCGCGGCCTCGTTGGCCTGGAACGAGCCCGTGGTGGGTGGATTCAGCGTGGGATTGCCCATGAAATCGATGAGTTGCTGCTGACCGCCCGGGTTGTTCTGAGCCCCGTTCTCGTGCAGCAGCTCGATTTTGAGGTTGGCCGCTTGCGTCAGCGCCGCATCCCAGTAGTCGTACAGGTTCTGCATGTCGGTGGAATCCGCCGGGCGGAAGAACGGCTTGCTCTGAGCAAGCCAGAGACTGTAAAGGTGGAGCATACCCCGGAACCCGATCGTGGGGTTGTCCGCGACGTAGCCTTGCAAGGTGACGTAAGCCTGCTGAATCGTCACGTCGTTCAGCTCCGCGGTGACAGACACCTTCTCGTTGGTGCAGTACGCGTCTGGCGTCGTCTGTGTACTCCCGGCAGGCAAAGGCGGACAGGCTTGTGCGAAGTAGCTCAGATCGCTCTCTACGCCATTCACCTGATTCTCGAGCGTCTGCGCGGGAACCTCGATCGTGTTGTACTGCGTCTGCGTTGCGGTGGACTGCACAAGGTTGCTGAGCTGGGCTACCTGGTTGCTCAAGGCGTCGATGCTGCTCTGGAGATCGGCCAGCGACTGCAGAAGAGCGTCGATGGCGGCTTCATCGGCGCCGGAATCCGAAGACCCGGTTAGCGAAATTGCCCACCCGGTCAGGCTGTACAAACCCTCCGAGCTGGCGAAGTCCAGAATGCCGGCCTCCAGGCCTGTCTGAACGACGCTGGTTGCGGTGCTGCTACTGGTATCGCCCAACGGTGCCGGCTGGAGGAATGAATGCGTAGCCGAGTCCGAGGCGAGTAGCTCTTCGAGGAGCAGGTGCGCGAAGGCATCCAGCCCTCCCGCGGCCTGCGCCTCCGTCACGAAGGCGACAGGGCTGAAAAACCGGGATACGTAGCCCGAACTCTGTCGCAAGGCCAGACCCAGACTGTAATTCGCCGGGAGAGCGAGGAAACTCCGGACACGCGCCTCGGCCTGATCTAGGTTGAGTTCGGGCCGCCGGTCCAGGAGGCGGCTGACCAGCGTGGTCACCGTGTTGACCACCACAATCTGGTGGGCGGGGTCCGTGAGCACGAGGTTGGCCGCCAGCTGCCCCAGAAAAGGTTGGCCGTTGACCGTTCCGCCCGACACGGTGACCCGGCACGCCTGCACGATCCGGCACAACAACAATGACGGGTAGCTCGACACCGCGACGGGAAACACGCCGTACCGGTTCGTCGCCGCCTGTACCTGGACCAAACGCCAGCCGTTCACGCTCACCTGGACCTCCGCTCCCGCAACCGGAGCGTCGGTGAACGCCATGATTCTGAGCCATTCGAACCGCTGGCCGTTTGCTTGGTTGGAAGTCACGGCGGGGCTGCTTGTAGCGCTCCCCATCGACTGCCCCTGAGCCATGGCTATGTCACTGGTTCCGCAGAGACCGAGCAGGAGCGCCGCCAGTATGGCGGCTGCTTTGTTCTTTTCCGTCACGCTTCCCTGACGAGCGGGGACTTGCACCAACTCCATGCACTTCATATCTGATTCTTGAAGCGCCTCCTGTTGAGGTAAGCAACAAAACGGCGGGAAGCTTGCCAGGCTGAGGATAACTAGTTTGCGACATGCACACGCTCTACGAGGGCCAGCGCGATTTATCGAAACGCCCGAAGTAGCTCAGGATTGAAAGAGCGATTGCGGATCAGGTCAAGGGAGCAGTGACAATTTACTAATTCACTAAAGACAGATAGAGAATTATGCAATCGTTTTCAAAGGTTACATCTGCATTTCCGATGATGATTGCGGCGGCGCTCGCCGCGTCTCGAGTCGCGCGGACCACCTCGCATAAGGGCTGAGCTCGAATCGCTGCGCTCACAACTTCGATAGCGCGGAATTGAGAATCTGGTAAGCGATGGAAGTAGCCGTGATCGGAGCGGGCGTATTTGGCGCGTGGACAGCGCTTTTGCTGGGGCGGGCCGGACACCAAGCCACGCTGATAGACCGTCGGGAGCCGGCAAACGAGCAGTCCAGTTCAGCAGGCGAATCGCGGGTGATGCGCAGCGCCTATGGACCAGACGAGATCTATAGCGCGATGGCGCGCCGCTCGCTTCAACTCTGGACCTCGTTTTTTCGTGAGGAGAACTGTCCGGAGTGCTTCCGGAAGACTGGCGTGCTTTGGATCGCTCCCTCCACGGAAGCCAGCGTTGAGCAAGCACGAAAAATCTTCGAGCGGCTTGGCATCGCGTATGACTGGGCGGTCGCGAAAACGATAGAGCAGCGTTATCCGCAGTTCAGCCTGCAACACGACAGCGTGGGAATATTTGAGCCGGATGCCGGCGCAATGCGGGCAGAGCGGTCAGTACAGGCAGTAGTCGCGGCAGCCATACGGGAGGGCGTGCGATACGAAATGGCGGAGATACGGGCTCCGGTTTTGAATCACTCTCGCCTGGACTCCGTCGAAGCGAGCGATGGACGGCGATTCTCAGCAGATCAGTTTGTGTTCGCGTGCGGTTCGTGGCTACCAAAGCTGTTCAGCGCGCTCGGGGAGGTGATTCGTCCCACGCGTCAGGATCTTTTCTATTTTGCTGTTCCCAACGGACTCGATTTCTTTGGCCCGGATGCGTTGCCTATTTGGATTGACCAAACCGAGGCGAACATTGCGTACGGCTTTCCCGATTTGGGCAAGGGATTGAAAATGGGGTTTCATCGCTTGGGGCCTCCATTCGATCCTGACGAGCCCAGGGTCTTAAGCGGGAGGGAAGAGATCGCCGAAGCAGCGGGATATCTCGCGCGGCGGTTTCCGCTTCTGCAAAACGCCCGACTGAAAGCGACGCAGGTGTGCCATTACGAAAACACACCGAACGGCGACTTCCTCATCGACACGCATCCTCAGGCCAGAAATGTCTGGCTGGTGGGCGGCGGTTCAGGCCACGGGTTCAAACACGGGCCAGCCGTTGCTGAATATGTTTTAGATGTGATTGCCGGGGCGGGCTCTCGCGAATTTCGATTTTCGCTGGAGTCAAAGCAAGGTGATCTCGGTCGACGCGTGCTTTAGGGCCACTCACATAGTGAAAGGTAAGTACGGCTTGGGCAGCTTCTCGCGTACGACGACGAACGCCTCCGCCCGTTCGAGCTGGGCTTCAGAACCGCGCTCCTGCTCCATCTTTGCGTGGTAGGGATAGAAACGATCGGGGTTCTGGCAGATGTGGGCGTAAACAGCCGACCGTTTCTGCTCGGCTGTCGCGGACACATCGACGAAGCAGTTCGGGTCAAAATGATGCGTCTGAATGCCGGTCATCACCTCGTAATACATGAGGGTGAACGTTTCTCCGAGCGACTCCCAGGCTTCGTAGGTCAGCTGGGCGGCGTTGCGATGATCTCGATGAGTGTCGAGCGGCCAGTGAGTGAACACGACATCGGGCTCGAGAGATGCCAGAAGTGACGTGAAGTGCTGACTGGCCGGCGCGTCCGCGGTGGTTTGCCCATCCATCTGATCTGCAAAATACGCGCGAGCGCCTAGAAGAGCGGAACCGTTTATTGCCTCAGCCGAGCGCAGGGTCGAGGTAGTCTTTGGATCGCCGTTTCTGATGCCGGCTTCACCTCGCGTCAGATAGATGATCGAGACGCGGTGACCTTCGGCGGCGAGTTTCGCCAGCGTTCCGCCACAACCTGTTTCCGGGTCATCCGGGTGCGCTCCTACGGCAACGATGTTCAGGGGACGGCAAGTGGCGTCGGCCCGGAGGTACTGCGTCAAGTTATCGAGCGCGGTCGTACGCGGGTGGGAGACGATCAGAGCCGTTGCCATCTCAATTGTCTGGATGCTGGGTAAGGTGAAACGATTCGAACATTTTCCTCTATGTCTATCAACATAGTGGGGAATTGTCAAGGGGAATCTCCGCCGATGGTCAGGCAAGGCTGTCATTTTTGACAGTCATCACGCGGTTCTCGGGAAAACATCCCGATGAATGGGGATGTTCGGGGCACGCTTTGGTATTCCGCTTACGTTAGCGCTGCTTGGAACGGGCGCGTGCACCCCGGTTCCCCGGGACGCCGAGAAAACGCTGGAACATGTTCAGCAAAGGCATATAGTCCGGGTGGGAGTGGTGGAGAGCCCGCCGTGGGTGGTTCGCGAATCAGGGCAGCCGTCGGGACTGCCGGAACAGACGAGAAAAGCCACTCAGCGGGGCAAAATATTTTTCAGTTCTTTTTTCGGGCGTACTGGCTGTTCTCTGTAACAACGTGAACAAATAATAACCCGCAAGCTATTGAATGTAGCTTGTTATACAGTGTAGCCTTTTGCGAGTGAAGAGTCTTCGAACTCTAGCCCTTGTGGTCTTCATTTTCGGGTTTCCCGTGGCCTTATTCGAGGCGTACCGATTCCTACCCAAGACGGCAGGCACCGTGCCAAGCCTCAGCTATGCCGAAACCGTAACAATCCTTTTGGCCGCTCTCACGATCGTACTTGGGGTGCTGGCCCTCTTTGTGGCTGGGCTCGCCATTTGGGGATACCAAAGCATTAAAGCCGAAGCTATTGGCGCGGCGGAGCGAAGCGCAGATAAAGCCGTAGACACTGCGCTGATGCAAGCTGTATCTAAGAATCTAAACGACGGCAAAATTAACAGGGCCATCCGAAAGGAAATAAGTCACATGGTTCGCAGAGAAGAGCTCCACGCCGCGCTAAGGTATTCGGCGGCATTTGCCACCGAAGAGGATGAGGCAACACAGAAAAAACCTGATGTGGAAAGCAGTATAGGAAAAGAGTATCCTGGTGGAGACTGATATATGAAGGTTGACAAAGATGCGCTGGCCTTCATACGAAGGCTTCAAAAGTCTGTACCCGTCAATATCGAAGCCATTGCTGCTGTTTTGGGTTTAACCGTATGGGAGTCGAGCCGTCTCCCTGAAGGCATTGCTGGCAAATTAAAGCGAGACATAGAGAACGGCGGCCCCAGCCAATTCAGCATCATTGTCCGTGCTCAAGATCCGCTGGTGCGCAAACGATTCACAGTTGCTCACGAGCTTGCACATTACCTTTTGCACCGACACCTTTTTACTGATGAACTCGTCGATGATGCCTTGTATCGCAGCACACTAAAGACAAGTGTTGAGGCGGAAGCCAACTCCTTTGCGGCTGACTTGCTTATGCCCCGGCACCTACTTGAACAGTATCCCGGCAAATCGATTCAGGAACTCGCTTTTTTGTTTAAGGTTTCTGAGCAGGCCATGGGTATTCGACTCGACACCTTGCCCATCCAATTGAAATCAATGTCCAATGAGCCGCTGAGCGTCTGACCCTAGCGCTGGCCCGTAGTGCGCTTCTTTCTCGTGGTTCACCTTTGCAGGTTTGTCATCGATCAGCGCCACGATGTCGGCAATATCCCGAACGCGATCTGTCACGCTAGCGGCCATTACCGGAGTCACGCGAAGCGTTTGGTGGATGCGGACGAAGTTGTAGTACATGAAGTGAAGCGAGATCGCCGCCACGTGATGTTCCAGCTTCTTTGAGAACGCATTCGTTAGCCGAGTAAACCGGCGCATATGCATCTGCATCGTGAGGTTCTGACGCTCCACATAGCTGGTGCTGATGTGCTTGCGAGACGGTGCGCCCATATTTCCTTGATCTTCGTGCCAGTGCAAACAGCAGGGCTGTAGCGCGTTTCTTCCGGCGCTGATTCATTGCCGTACGGCTTGATAAGCATCGCGTAATCGATGTCTGCACCGAAGTGAGGCTGCGCTCGCAGTCGACTGGCATTTACACGATCTCAGCATGGTGCCGGTTCGCTCCGTGGATTGAAGGCTGTTACTGCCTGGGGTAGTGGTACAGCTTTACGCGATAGACATGCAAATCGTGCGCGGACATGAGCAACTGGCGGCCCTGGTTGGTCTGATCTCCGTTGAGCCAGCGATCTGTCGCCCATTCGCCATCGCGCTTTGAGATTTGCTCGATGCTCGCGATGCCGGCGAGATGATCGTCGACATCGGGATCGCGGAGGAAGTCGACCGTTAACCCGCTACCGATGACATAGAATTCGTCGGGCTTCGTTTCGAGCACCATCATCGCGCCATCGTCCGTTAATAGAGTTCGGGCGGGCCAGGATCGGGACAGAGTTGCCTGGAAGAGATATCCGCCGAGCGCAACGGTTTGGGTCGGGCGCGGGCTGGAAACGTGCAGAGCGAGGCCGCGAATCCGATTGGCCGACTGGGCGTCGAGAATCTCGCCGCTGAGCTGCGTAAGAACGCTGTATAGATCTGAGACTGCAGGTTGCGATTGCGGCTGTGCGGGAGAATCTATGCCGAAGGGCGAGAAGCCGAAACCTCTCGCTTCGCCATAGGTATAAAGAGCGTTGTACACGCTGCCGTCGAGGCGCGCTTCGGGCACAAATACAGGATTGCCGGCTGCCTGATAACGCTGAACCCAGTATTCGAAATTCGGCCAGTAGATATCGGGCGAGTAGAAGTCGATGGCAGGCGCAGCGATGCGGTAGACGTCCTGATAATAGGGATGCGGCCCGCCGCTCGGATATTCGCCCGCTCGTTCGAATGGAGACGGGAGCTGCGCGTTGAGATACATGGGAAGTGGATAGGCTCGCTTGCCTGCCTCGGTAACCTTGTTGACGAAACCGGCGTACTGAAAAGACATGAAGACTTCGTCGGCTGCTTCGCCGAATACTTCTCGCCAGGTTTTGCCCGCGGGATTGAAGTGATGCGCAAGCTCTGCTGACATCTCGAGCCGGCGCGCCTCCAGTTTGCGTTTCAGATCGGCCGGCACGTTTCCCTCAAACGCGCGATTCGCTGCGTCGGACCGATCCCTTCCATATCCGAGGTAGCCGATTTCGTTTTCCACCTGGATCATCAAAACGGTTTGTTGCGACTGCTCGATTTCGCGGAGGTGACCCATGAGAGTGGAGAACGCTCGAGCGTCAGAGCGGACCGTCTGTTCACCGAAGGTGGAGAGGATCTCGAGAGGCAGGCCATTTGCCGCGACCGCGCGAGGGAACCTTTTTGCGTCGGATTTCACCCACTCCGGCGCGTAGTTTGAAAATGCATTTTTCCAGCTCCCGAACCAGAGGAGAACGAGATGGAGCTGCCGCCGGCGAGCGACGTCGATCCAATGATCGAGAATCGAGAAATCGAAGCGACCTTCCTGAGGCTCGATTTGTTCCCATGCGACGGGCATCAGCACGGTGTTGAGATGCATACCCGCCAGTTTCGGGAGAATGCTGTCCGCCTGGGCGGCTGTTCCGGATGATGAGTTGCCAAGCTCACCGCCGAGAATCAGAAACGGCTTGCCGTCTGCAATCAGCTGTCCAAATCCGCTTTTGTATCGGATGGTGGGCAAATCAGTCGCATGCGCAATTGCGATGGCGACGAGCGCGGCCCCGAACAGAAGACTTATGCGAGGGCACCCGTGGCAACTCATCGTAGATACATCGCTGATTCAAAGTAGAAGCGGCGAAGGCCGGGAATGTTGCCGCTTTCCTTTCGACAGAAAGGTAACACGGGGATTCCCTCATGAGTCACACAGAGGAGCGCGCTATGGCTCGAGGGTAACCGGCGCCGGACCGAGCCAGCGTTGTTCACGAAGGAGAATGAAATGGCGTTATTCCGAACAGAACTGAGCTCGCTACACGACTTATTTCGAAACCAGATTGAAGATCTGTACGATGCCGAGCAACGGCTGGTAGAGGCTCTGCCCAAAATGGCGGAGGCGGCTAGTTCGCCGCAATTAAAGCAGGCATTCCAATCGCATCTCGAGGAGACGCGAGGCCACGTGACTCGGCTGGAGCAGGTATTTGAGTCGCTAGCACAAGAACCTAAACGTGAGACTTGCCAGGCCATGAAGGGCCTGATCGCGGAAGGCGAAGAAGCGATAAAGGCGAAGGGTGACTCGGCGGTAAAAGATGCCGCCTTGATTGCGGCCGCACAGCGGGTGGAACACTACGAAATGGCCGGATACGGTACGGCGCGCACGCTAGCGAACCAATTGGCATACGAGCGGCCCGCGAGCGTGTTGCAGCAAACATTGGAGGAAGAGAAGGCTGCCGACCAGAAGCTGACCAACATTGCTGAATCGTCTGTAAACACACAAGCGGCTGCGCGGGCGGGCGCGACCGCACGCTGATTCGTCAACACGAGGGAGGGAACGCGTTCTACGATCGCGTTCCCTCTTCGTCACCGGAAGTTCTCGGCAACTATCAAATTCGTGTCGGACAGTCCCGGCTGCCCGTAGAGAGCCCAGCGTTCGTCTGGTGAGACATCCGCCTCCAGATGAGCCGGGAGGCGGATGTGGCGCAACAGTGCAAACGCGGCCGGCGGCGAAGTGCAGGTATTCCAGTTGTGGTTGTTGAGAGCCTGCGATGAGGTACATGCCGCCCGGGAACATGGTGAAGAATCGTCCTCGGACAGAAGGCAGAACTTCACTCGCTGGACCACCAGCTACGGGCATGCGGAAGAGAGTTGCGGAATCTTCGCTGCCGCGGATGAAGAACAAAATATTTTCCGTCGGCAGACTCGGTACCTAGCCCGCCTCCATCGCGGGTGACCTGAGTTTCTGAGCCGCCGGCTGCGCGCACTTTCCACACTTTGGGGCGGCGTGTTCGCCAGGATGTGAAGTTTCCAAACGTGGTCGACTAGACTGCGTTCGTACCGTCCGCGTCGCAAACCCAGATTTCGCGGCTGACGGAAAGTGCGAAGCGTGGCTTGCCTGGACTGCCATCCGCGGGTCCATTTCTAT
>JAFAUR010000026.1 GCA_019243205.1 Acidobacteriaceae bacterium
GGCCCCAACGGCTGAAATGTGCGAACACGTCGGGGCCGACCTCATAGCAGCACTCGCGGATGCAGGGTCCGATGGCGACATGTAAGTCTCGGCTGCGTGTCCCGAAATCGGATGTCATCCGTTCCACTGCGCCCTTTGCAATTTCAGCCGCGGTGCCCCGCCATCCCGCATGCACTACCGCCACAGCGCGGAAAGCGGCATCAATCATTACAATAGGGACGCAATCGGCAGTACGCACACCGATGCTCGTCCCAATCTCGTCCGTTACGAGCGCATCGCCCTGCTCCGCACGATCGGCCAAACCAGAAGCATTCAATACAAAGTTGGAGTGAATCTGTTTCAGCGTGAGATCGACTGGCGGCTGTCCATCGCGGGTTCCGAAACCATGCCGCTGCCACAGAAACTCCTGCAGAGCGTCACAGCGATACACACCGTCGCTCCACAGACGAAAGGAAGCAAACACCTCGCCCGCCGCTATACCAGGACGCTGGCGCCTGCTTTGCGACCACTTTGCTTTCTCGCCAGGTCGGCACGGTACCATTCGAGCGTTAAGCGGAGGCCCTGTTCAAAGGTGAACCGCGGCTGATGCCCGAGTTCAGCAACGGCTGCCGTCACGTCGGCTTGAGAGTCACGCACATCGCCCGGGCGCGGCGGCCCATAGAGCGCGGGGATTTCAACGCCCTCAATCTTTTGCAGAAGCTTCCACGTCTGATTCAGTGTGTACCGATTCCCGTTGCCAGCGTTGAACACTTTTCCCGATACACCGTTGGCCCGCGATGCCTTGATCAGGAGAACGACCACGTCCTCTACGTAGGTGAAGTCGCGCGATTGCTCCCCATCGCCGAAGATCGTCGGACTACGCCGCTCGATGAGGCACTTCATAAAAATCGACAGAACACCGGAATAAACGCTGGTCGGATCCTGTCGCGGTCCGAAAACGTTGAAGAACCGCAACGATACGGTTTCGAGATCGAAACAGGTCGCGAATGCTGAAGCGTAGTATTCGCCCACGAGCTTCTGCACGGCATAAGGCGACTTGGGCCTGGGCGCCATAGTTTCCACTTTCGGCAGAACTTCCGTGTCTCCGTAGGCGGAAGAAGAGGCGGCGTAAACCACTCGTCCCACTTTGCCGTCCGCGGCAGCCCGAAAGACGTTGAACGTGCCGTCGATATTTGCTTCGTGGCTGGGAACGGGATCTTGAATCGATTTCGGAACAGAGGGAAGCGCGCCCAGATGGAAGACGCGGTAAGCACCCGCGATCACCGGCGCGATGCGATTATAGTCGCGAAGATCGTACTCGTGAACCGTGACCTGATCGGCCACTTCCTCGAGATTGTCGAGATTGCCGGTTGAGAGATTGTCAATTACGTGAACGCGGCGGCCTTCGGCCGACAGGCCACGAACCAGGGCGGAGCCGATAAAGCCGGCGCCACCGGTGACGACATAGCGGTTCATAAACTAGATAGTTCCTCTTGCGGGCGGGAATTCTTAATGTGTTCGATAGAGCGCCGGGCAATCTCGACCGGATCGCGCGTGAAGTCGAAAGCTTCCAGCGAGATCCAACCGGAATAGCGCGCTTCTGCGAGAGCGGCCAGGAGCGCGGCAAAATCGTAGCTGCCGGTTCCGGGCTCGCGGCCGTCCATCTCGTTGACGTGCACGTGGTGAATGTATGCGGCGTGGCGTCGAATCAGTTCGGGATGAGGATCTTTCTCCGCAACTGCGTTGTGCGTGTCAAACATGGTCTGCACTGCCGGACTACCGATCGATTTCACAATCGTGACGGCATCGCCCAGACAGTTGACCACATCGCTCTGGTCGGGAGACAGTGCTTCGAGGAGAATTTTCACGGACCGGCTTTCGGCGAGAGGCGCCGCATGCGCCAGGCCGTGGGCCAGCACGTCTTTCGCTTCGCGAGGAGTAACGCCGGGAGTGGTGGAACGCTGCTTCGGCGAGCCGAAAACAACAACGCCGTTATTTTCTCCGTTGCACCCGGCAAGATCAGCACACAGATCAACCATGCGGTGCACGAATTCCCAAGAGCGTTCGCGGACCTGTTCGTCGCGCGTGGTTACATGCAGACCCGGCGGAGAGGTAAGAAGCCAGTGAAGACCAACGAACTCCAAACCTTCGTCGCGCATAATATCGCGGTATTCGTTGCGTTTGTCGAGCGGAAGCGTGCTGGCGTCTTCCGCCAATGTGAACGGCGCGATCTCCAGCCCTTCGTAACCGATCTCCCGCACTTGGCGGCAGACTTGGGCGAAAGGAACACCCTTGAAAATCTCGTTGCAGATCGCAAGACGGTTGGCAATGGCCATTCGTCTCAGTGTATCGGCTGAAAAAAATAATGGCGGCTGGCACATTTGTGCAGCCGCCGAGGAAATGAACCTGGATGGATCAGACTTTTGACGAAGTTGTGCGCGGCGCGTCCATATCGGAGCGCGCAGCCGCTGCCCACTCGTCCGCCTCTCTCAAGGCTTGTTCCCGAGTGATTCCGTACCGCTCCTGTAATTTGCCGACGAGCTGATCTTTCTGACCGCTCAGCATGGTTACGTCGTCGTCGGTCAGCTTAGCCCAGCGCTGTTTCACTGATCCTTTCAGTTGCTTCCATTTGCCTTCGAATTGATCCGAATTCATATTTGAAGCTCCTTCCGAGCGTGTTACTGCACGCATCCGGCCAACATCGAATTTTCAGTCAGTTACCAAGGGTATTTACGAGCACTCCGGTAAATCTTCCCTGGGCTTGCAACCCTTTTTGCCATCGAGTGGGGGCGACTTGGGATACTCAGGGTGTCGGATATGTGCCGGGATGATGTGGTGCTCGAAACGTCTTTGCCGCTCCCTTTGACCGGTCGAGGAAAAGTAAGGGACATCTACGATTTAGGTCGGGATCTACTGTTCATCGCCACCGATCGGATCTCCGCTTTTGACTGCATTCTCGGGAGCGGCATTCCCTGCAAGGGGCGCGTATTGACCCAAATGTCTGTATTCTGGTTCGATTTTCTTCGCCCGATTGTTCCCTCGCACCTGCGAAGCGCAGAATTCATTGAATTCCCGGAACAATTGAAGCCGTTCCGTTCGTCGCTTGAGGGACGGTCGATGCTGGTAAGGAAGGCAAAGATGATTCCGGCGGAGTGCGTGGCTCGCGGTTACCTGGCAGGCTCTGGATGGAAAGAGTATCAGGCGGAGGGAACGGTCTGTGGTATCAGGCTGCCTGCGGGACTGCGTGATGGCGACCGGCTCCCTGAGCCGATTTTCACTCCGGCGACGAAAGCGCAGAGTGGGCACGATGTAAACGTCTCCTTCGAATACCTTTCAAATGAAATCGGGCGGGAGCTCGCGGCAAGGCTGCGCGATGTCACTCTGGACATTTACCGCCGCGCCTCTGACTATGCTCTGGGCCGCGGCATCATATTAGCCGATACAAAGTTCGAGTTCGGTTTCATCGACGGACGACTGACGTTAGCGGACGAAGCGCTTACGCCGGATTCGTCGCGGTACTGGCCCGCTGACAAGTGGCGCCCGGGAGGAGCCCAATTTTCGTTCGATAAGCAGTATGTGCGCGATTATCTGGAAACGTTGCCTTGGGACAAGCGGCCACCTGCCCCGGCGCTGCCCGACGAAGTTGTGAAAAAGACGAGCGAGAAGTATATGGAGGCATTCCAGCGAATTACCGGGCAGAGTTTACAGGCTAGTGCGTCTCACGGATAGCATCACGGTGCCGGTTATCAATTGGTTTGACATCTGCCTGGGCTTCATCCTGCTGTGGTCTGCCGTGGCTGGATTACGCAGCGGATTAGCACGTGTGGTCGTCGGACTGGTGGCCACTGTAGTCGGCTTCATGGCCGGATTCTGGTGCTACCGTATCGTTGCAAGTAAACTGCTGCCCTGGGTGGGGACGGCCGCGGCAGCGAATATCTTGGGATTCTTATGTGTCTTTCTCGGAGTTTTGCTGCTGGGGGCAGTTATCGCGGCGCTCCTCTCGCGCATCTTCCAGTGGGTTGGCCTGTCCTGGTTCAATCATCTGCTCGGGGGCATCGCCGGATTTCTGAGGGGCGCGCTCGTGATTGCCGTGTTAGTCAACATCGCGGTTGCATTCTCGCCTTCCCCGCTTCCGAGTGCAGTGGTCCATTCCCGCGTCCTGCCATATGCCAGCCGCGTTTCAGGGTGGCTGGCCGATCTCGCGCCGCGTGAACTGAAAGATGCATTTACGCAGCAGATGGACAACCTGAAGCAGTATTGGAACAAGCCGCCGCAGGCGCGACGGACCCAGGAGGTTTAACGAGTTTTGCTGATTATCTTCGATCTTGACGGCACGCTCATCGATTCGAGCACGGATCTCGCTATTTCGATGAACGCCACCCGCGAACACTTCGGGTTGGAACCGCTCGATCCCAAACTGATTTATTCATACGTCGGGAACGGGGCAGAAGTGCTGGTGCGGCGCGCCATGGGACCCGGCACACCTGAGGACCGCGTGCGGGAGGCACATGCATTCTTCTTGCGCTTCTACCGGAAGCACGCATTGGAACACACGAAGCTTTTTCCCGGCGTTCGGGAGGCGGTACTCCAGCTCTGCCATCAAGATCATGCATTAACGGTCCTCACCAATAAACCGGTGCGGATCAGCTTCGACATCATGGCCGCGCTCGGCCTGGGCGAGTGTTTCGGGCGTGTGTACGGAGGTGACAGTTTCCCGCGGAAGAAACCGGATCCCGTCGGCATTCGAACTTTAATGGACGAGAGTAATCTGGATGCGACCCAAACCCTTATGGTTGGTGACAGCGCTGTCGATGTGCAAACTGCGCGTGCCGCAGGGGTCCGCTGTTGCGGCGTAGCCTGGGGATTTCAACCGGAGAGCTTTCACGGAAATCCACCCGATTGGGTCATCGAGCGTCCTGACGAAATCCTCTCGATTGTGAGCCAATGCGAGTCGTTGTCGCAAATCAGAAGCTAGCTGTTCAACCGGCACCGTTGGGCGGTCAACCATTCTCGCATCGTGACAAATGCGCGACGGTAAAGCCCGAAGGCAGGTTCAATCGACTGCGACATGGCGCCGAGCGATCGGCTTGCACAGCCGGTCTCAAGGTTTTGTAAATGTCTGTCCAACCCGGGAAGCAAGACGCGGGCTGGTCCGGCTCGTAACTCCCGTGCCGCCTCTTCGCCCGCCTGCCAATCTGAATGTTCGATGGCGGCGATCAGCCGGTCGAAAGTTGCAGGGGAAGATTCAACGAAGCTGGCGACCAACCTTCTCGCAATTTCCGGGTCGGAGGCGGCAAGCTGATTGAGGTAGGCTTTCAACGGATCACTATCCCGCTCCGAGTCTGGACTTGGGCGGTTGCCAACCATCCTCTGGGACGCAAATTGTGTTTTGCCGCTGCTGGTGGGAATCCGCGAAAACTGGGCAGGTCGTTGGGCGGTTTCGCGTCGCAACGACGGTTGAGAACGCGTCTCCGCTTTGTCGAGTTCTGAAGCAGCCCGTGATAGAACGAGCTTGAAATCGGCAGGCGTTTCAATGTCCACCGCGTTGGTGGGAGTGGTTTCGTTCAGACGCATGACGGTGAGTGAACCGCCAATCTCGGCACGAAGCCTGCTCAGGATGCTCGGGAAAAACCTCATGAGAATTTATTCAAGAAATCATGTTTCTTTTCGAGTGCCCGATTCTCAAACTTTGCATCTACAGATTTTGCGTTTATCAACCTTGACTTCGGTGATTGCGGCAGCTATCGGCGTACTGCTTTGGATTGCGTGGTGCCTTCTGGTGTTGGAACGCCTGGTTCCCGCGGTCCTCAGGCACTTGACAATCTACAGCCAGCTGGTTGCCTTTGTGTTGTGTATGCTGCCGCCGACCATCGTGATCATGGCCATCGCCTTACGTGCCCGCAGGTCATAGGCGGCACCCCGCCCTGGGTGCGCCACTGATCGAGAAAATCCGAGAGATCTAGCCGGGTAGAGATGAGCTAGTCACGAGGGTAACCGTTTTCGCAGCGTCAGAATCAATATCGCGGCTGCGAGTAATGAGGCGGCTAAATACAGCAGTGCGCCGAGATATGATCCGGTCGACTGCTTGATCCACCCAGTGATGTAAGGCCCGACGAACCCGCCTATGTTTCCCGTGGAGTTGATCAGCCCGATGGCGCCCGCTGCCGCCGCACCCGATAGAAACGAAGTCGGGTATGACCACCATACGGCCATCGGAGCATAAACGCCGACGGCCGTCATGATCATGAAAATGAAAAAGGCTCGAGGCGTGTGCACATAGGCGCCGCCGACCATGCCGATGGCCGCCAGCAACAGATGCAGCGCCCCGTGCCAACGTTTCTCATTGGTTTTCGCCGAAGAATATCCTGTAAGCGCCGACGCGATCAGGGAAATCGTCATCGCCACGGCAAACGCCGCGCCGATCGCTGAGGTGCGCCATCCAGAGACCTCTTTCAGTATGGTCGGCATCCAGTAATTAAATCCCCAAAATCCGGTCGTCCAGAGCAAATAGATGAAGCAGAGTTTGAGAACTTCTGGGTCGCGAAGAACTTGCGACACGGTGTAGGTTTTCGCTTGCAGCTTCGCAGCAAGCTCGCGTTCGTAACGGAGTTTAAGTGATTGCTGCTCGTCAGGTGTCAGCCATTTCGCTTCGTGCGGCCAATCTGCCAACCAAAATGGCAGAGCCAAGCCCAAGGCGACAGCGGGTATAGCTTCGAGTAGAAACAGAACTTGCCATCCCTTGAAACCGAGCCACGGAACACCCAACAGCCAACCGGCTAAAGGAGCGCCAATGATGCCGGAGATCTGCAGTGAGGTCAGCAGGACAGCAATAGCAAGCGGTCGTTCGCGGGCGCCGAACCAGCGTGGTATGAATGCAGCGTAGGCAACGGGATACAGGCTCGCTTCTGCGGCCCCGAGCACAAATCGCACAACAAAGAACTGCGTAGCGGTGTGGACGAAAGCCATCAGCCCGGAGACGATTCCCCACGCGACGGTAATCAAAGAGAGCCATAGACGTGCGCCGAAACGCTCCGCAATCAATGCGCCGGGAACGGCAAATAGAAGATAGCCGGCGAACAGAATACCCGCTCCGAACCCGAACACATCGGGTCCAAAATGCAACTCGGTATTCATGGTGAGTGCTGCATATGAAACGTTCACGCGATCGATGTAGGCAATCACCGAAACGAGAAACAGTGGAAGAACGATATTGCGATACGCCTTGTAGCGTGCGCTCCTGGCGAGTGCTGCGGGGGAACTTCAGCCGTTGCTGGGATTGGGCCACGCGCCTGTTTGCAGCGATCCCTCCTTCGGCGGCATGGTTAACTCAACAATCTGGAGCTAACCATCCCGCCATCGG
>JAFAUR010000115.1 GCA_019243205.1 Acidobacteriaceae bacterium
TATCTGCTCGCTCGAGCAGGCGTAGCATGCATCACTATCGAAAAGCACAAGGATTTCTTTCGCGATTTTCGCGGAGATACTGTGCATCCTTCGACTTTGGAGGTGATCTACGAGCTCGGCCTGCTGGACGATTTTCTGAAATTGCCCCACCACAAGCTGAACTCGACAGGAGGAATGTTCGGAGACTTCGCGTTCCAGGCGGCGAATTTCTCCCGGGTCCCCACCCGGTGTAAATTCGTCGCCCTCATGCCACAGTGGGATTTTCTGAACTTCCTCTCCAGGCACGCCGGCGCGTTTCACAGCTTCGACCTGCGAATGGAACATGAAGCCGTCGACTTGATTCACGAGAAGGATCGCATCGTGGGAGTCGAGGTTCGGACGCCCGCCGGAATGAAACAAATTCGGGCCCACTTGGTCGTGGCTTGCGATGGGCGTCATTCGACGATGCGAAAAACGTCGAAACTCGAAATCCAGGAATTCGGCGTTCCGATCGATGTGCTCTGGTTTCGGATTAGCCGTACCTCCGATGACCCGGAACAACTCCTTGGCAACTTCAATTACGGCGGAGCGCTTGTCCTTATCCCTCGCGGCGACTACTTTCAAACCGGATTCCTCATCCGAAAGAATTCGTTCGAGCAACTCAAGGCAGACGGAATCGGCGCATTCCGAGATAGAGTTGTTCGGATTGCTCCCTATTTGGCCGACCGCGTCCATGAACTCCGTGATTGGGAGCAGATCAAGCTTCTGTCGGTACGAATAGACCGGCTGCGCCAATGGTACCGTCCCGGGCTTCTATGTATTGGCGATGCGGCTCACGCCATGTCGCCTGCGGGCGGAGTAGGAATCAACTTGGCGATTCAGGACGCGGTAGCAGCCGCAAGGCTGTTGGCTCCCTCACTGCGAGCGAAAGCAGTAACGGAATCGCTGTTGGCACGAGTGCAGTGCCGGAGGGAGTTTCCAGCCCGCGTTACCCAATTCGTGCAAATGAAGGCGCACACCACCATGGACCGCATCTTCCAGAACAATGGGCCCGTAAAGGCTCCGTGGCAATTGAAAGCCGTGCTCAGTCTTCCCGGCGTGCAGCATGTTATCGGCCGCGGCGTCGGAATCGGCGTTCGGCCGGAACACGTCCGGCCCGGGCGAGCTGTACCGAGTTTGCGCACGCTCTGCCGGCCGGTCCTGACCTTCGTTGCGGGCGTTCTACTCGGCGCAGCCGCCCTGAAATGGCAAAGAAGTCGTTGACCGAATTCTCGGATTACTGCCCGAGCAATCGCGAAAGCGGCTGGTCCTCTGAGTCCGACGGGTTAGTTCGTACCAACACACGCCCGCAATTCTACTTAGTCGCATCTAACCGCATCCACTCCGTCCCTTTGGTATGAAGAGATTCTTGATCGTTTCAGCTAGTTTGCTGAGCTTTGCGATCATCATTCCTGCCCAGGAACACCATGGCGGCGGTCAAGGGGGCGGGCATGCCGAGGTAGGCGGCGGACACGTCCCGGCGCATGGTCCTGAACACGGCGGCGGGCAACAGCACGGGCCTACAGGAGCCCAGATGCAGCAAAATCCCCACAATCAGCAGCCGGCCCATACAGGCGAACCGAATCATGCTGGCGAGCAGAATTTCCGTGAGGCGCCAGGCCACCCGAACGCGCCACACGTGGACGCAAGAGATGATCGCTGGGTGGGGCACGCGGCTCCGGACGACCGCCGCTTTCATGTCGATCATCCGTATGAGCATGGCCGGTTTGCTGGCGGTTTCGGCCCTGGTCATGAGTGGCGTCTCGCTGGTGGTGGGCCAAGCCGCTTCTGGTTCAACGGATGGTACTGGAGCGTTGCCCCGTGGGAATACGGTTACGTCAGCGACTGGTTGTGGGGTTCCGACCCGATCGTAATCTACGACGACCCAGAGCACCCTGGCTGGTATATCGCCTATAACGCGCGGCTCGGCACCTACGTGCACGTCCAATATCTCGGCTAGGCGGCTGAGGCCTCTATCGCTCGGACCATTCTCATTGCAATCGTCGGCAGTGACTATTGGATCAATGTAGAAAAGCGCGATGTTCTCGGTGAAGTTATACAACGCAAAAGCACGATAATTGATTGACTGGTTTTCCTCCACGGAGATCTTGTGACCGAAAAGAGAACGGATACGAGCGGAACTCTTTCTAATGCCTCCGCTGAGACTTAGTCAGCATTCCCCCGCCCCAGCGGCGATACCTCCAGGAAATGCGAGCGATTCATTCACCTCTAAATCACCGGAGCATCGGCCGATGCTTATGCCCCACTCACTGTTAATTGCAAATGCAAACATTGAGACTAGACCTCTAGTGGACTGTCTCAGTGAGATATAAAGCGAGATAAATGCGTCCCTATGATGTGGCTGATAATCGGGAATTGCTGCAGGTGAGCGAGGAGCAACGGGAGGAACTGGAGAGTTGGGCGCAATCGCGCACACTGCCGGCCGGCGACGTATTTCGCGCGCGCATCATACTCGCCTTGGCCGACGGTCTGAGTTATCGCGAGATCGAGCGGAAGTTGGGTGCGAGTTCTGCAACCGTTGCGCTCTGGAAGAGGCGTTTTGAGCACCGCGGGATAGACGGGCTGCAG
>JAFAUR010000466.1 GCA_019243205.1 Acidobacteriaceae bacterium
CCGGTGGTCCAGGGATTGCTGAATCCGAGAGGAGCACTTGTCGCAAGGTCGATCTCATTCACAAACGGAGGATCGGATGCCAGGCGCTGCGAATTGTACAGGTTTCCAACGTCGTACATGATGCCTGCGCCAACACGCAACGTTTGCCTTCCGTCGCCTTTGGGATCCCATGCGAGCCCGAGTCGCGGCGAAAACAAGCCCTTCTGGTCTTTGGTGAAGGCAGCGGGGATCCCGGGATCGCCGTAATACAGCGCTCCCGCCGGCGCGTTCGGATATACAGTGCTGTGGACGTTGTTCAGGAAGTTCGCCATCGAAAAACTTGCTCCGCGATGGTGAAGGTCCTGCGGCCATAGAATTGGTTCCCATCGAAGTCCGGCATTGATGGTCAAATGCGCACTCGCGCGGATCGTATCCTGCGCATACAGGGCCGGTATGGACATGCGCGGCGACGGCACTTGCGGGAGGCTCTGGCTGAACCCGCTCATTGTGCCCGTCAAGAAATCCAGAATCGAACTCCCCGTCGCATTACCGTTGAACGAGAAACTTCCATTCTGCAGATACCCGGTGAGGATGTTGTT
The DNA here is from genome assembly GCA_019243205.1 of Acidobacteriaceae bacterium. Taxonomy (GTDB): domain Bacteria; phylum Acidobacteriota; class Terriglobia; order Bryobacterales; family Bryobacteraceae; genus Bog-105. The sequence continues at coordinate 579 of JAFAUR010000466.1, forward strand.
TTGAGTGCGGATGTAGTCCACGCCAAAGCCGAAGTGGTGAGCTCCCTTCACCCAGTCCACGTCATCGGCAAACTGATACGTATTGACGTTGAGGTGTGCCGGTGAACACGTGCCGCAACCTACATTGAAACCCGGATTGGAAACGGCGAGGCGGAAATCGTTAGGGACATAGGTCGTAATGTTGATTCCCAGAGCATGCGCGTTGAAGAACTCCGAGCTTGGTCCGCGATAATCCGTTCGCCGTGTAAATGTTGCGTGAAACGAATTCAACACAGTGGGCGAGAAGGTATACGTATCGCCAATTGTTCCAGCGTAAACAGCCTCCTGATTACCTGGCGACGAAGTAATGAGAACGTTTGTAGGGTCGTAGAATGCCGGGGCGTTGTAGTGAGTAGCAAATAGACGTACAAATGCGGTGTTCTTCGCGCTTTGGACCCAATCCAGGCGTCCTACCCCTTGGTCTTCATCCTGGATCGAAGGAGTGGAGTAAGTGACCTGACCACACGGATTCGTCGTCGTCGGAAGATATCTCACAAGCGCAAGCGCGGCGGGATCGTACCGTATACCTGACGCAAATATATTGGTGGTATTCGTGATCCGATTCTGGGCGGTTTGCGGCTGACCTGGAAGATAGATCGGTTTCGTTGCGCCGCTCGATTGACAAGCGGGCGAGAGCGCGGCGCTGAAGTCCCCCGCTAATTCCGCTGCCGTCGGGATATAAGCGATAGAGGTCGGGGATACGTTGCGGATGCGTGTGCCCTGATATCCACCAAAGAAGAAGAGCTTGTCGCGGATGATTTTTCCGCCCACAGTGCCGCCGAACTGATTCCGTTTCAAGTAATCGTGCGTGAGTCCGAAGTAGTTACGCGCGTTCAAGTCGCCGTTGCGCAGGAACTCGAAGAGATTGCCGTGGATGCTGTTGGTGCCCGATTTCGTCACGATATTCACCACCCCACCTGGCTGCGTGCCATTGCGGGCCGGCAGAGCATTGGTTTCAACGCTGAATTCCTGCAGAGCATCGGGGAACGGGAAGGGCAGGTTCACGTTTGTCATGCGGTCCGTGTTATCGCCGCCGTCCAGCAGGTAGTTCGTACCGTTCGCCTGACCACCCCCGACAGAGATCGTGGTCGAGCTGAAGTAGTTCTTACTTCCTGTCATGTCGCCACCCGGCGTAACGACAGCAGCTCCCGAAATCAGAACCAATTGCGTTGGCTGCCGGCCGTTCAGCGGCAAGTCAACAATGCTCCTCTGATTAATTACCTGACTGACTGAAGTGGTTTCCGTTTGCACCATGGCCGCGCCGGCGCTGACTTCAATGTTCTCGCTGACGGCGCCCACTTGCAGCTTGATATTGAGTGCGGGGTTATCGCCGACCTGAAGAACGATGCCGGTTTGCACATAGGTCTTGAACCCGCTCATACTGGCTTCGAGTCGGTACGGACCCACGGGCAGATTGGGCAGTACATATCGTCCGCCGGCGTCCGTCGTGGTCTCATGAGGGACGCTTTTCTCCGTCTCGATCATCCGCACGGTTGCACCCGAAATGGCGGCTCCGCTCGGATCCGTCACTTCCCCAGTTATCTGGGCATTCGCAACTGCCTGGCCAAAAGCCGAAGTGGGCAGTAAGGATAACGCAAGACAAACTACCAGACAATGCAATCGAGAACCGGATTGCTTAGACATAGTCCTCCCGTGAGACTGAACAGATTTCTTCGAAATGAAAATTCCGAAAACTACTTCGAGAACTAACCTGTGCGAAAGTATAGCCCACGACCATTTCCGAACTTCTGTTCGCATGATGCGGACAGAAGCTTCTGCTTACAACAACGATCTATGAGAAGGTCGGCATTTTGCATAGTCAAATCTCAAATTAGTGGTTCTGCGCTGACAAGTAGATCCAGGGCAGAGCGTACCGGCTTCGGGGTTTTGCGCAATGCGAAATGCAAACAGGGCTGCGATTTCTGCTTGCTCTCTATACCTGAGCCGGATAACGTCACAGTTTCATGCGGATTCTCTTGATTGCCGCGTTAACGATCATCGGCGGTTTGGCCGCCGCTGCCGCCACCCCCGCCTGGAATGAAATCCGTGTCTCTGATTCGCAGGACTTGTTAGCTCACTTCAAAACGCCGCCTTCGACGACCGGCGTCAGCTTGTGGTGGGGCTGGGACGGTCCAATGAGCCAGGCCGTGATTGAAAGGGACTTGGACAAATTCAAAGCGTTCGGAATCTCGACGGTCACCATCGAAGCCGGTTATGGGATGACCGCCCGCTATTTGTCTGAGGGCTGGTTTGAACTGGTGCGAACCGCCGTTGCTGAAGCAAACCGCCGCGGGATGCACATCTGGATTGTTGATGAAGGCAAGTACCCGAGCGGATTCGCAGGCGGGAAATTCAGTTCCGAGCGACCGGATCTTCGCATGCGGGCCGTCGTCGTAACGGAGAAGATCAGTATGCAGCCAGGGGAAACCCTTACGCGAAATCTTCCCGAAGACACGCTCGGCGTAGTCGCAATGAACACTTCCGAGGCTCGACCCAGATGATCAATTCAGGAGGTCGCGTGTTACGGTGGACTGCGCCCGCAGGAAAGTGGCAAGTGCTCGTTGTCGGCGATCAGTTTCGGACCTCGCAAACGCGATCTGTCAATAACCCGACTCGCGGCAAAGATACGAGTGCGTCGTTGTTCGATTACCTGAACGCCGATGCGGCACGACAGTTTCTGGCATTCACGCACGAGCAGTACAAGAAATATGTCGGCGATGAGTTCGGGAAGACGGTTCTGGGGTTTCGCGGGGACGAGCCGGATTTCGCTTATACGCCGTGGACACCAGGAATTCTCGAGCGATTTACAAGCGAGAAGGGCTATGACATCAAGCCTTACCTTCCCCTGTTCTTCGTGCCCCATCCGGATCCCGAAACGCGACACGCGAAGGCGGATTACTGGGACGTGTGGTCGAAACTCTTCCGGGACAACTTCTTCAAAATCCAGGCGGACTGGTGCGCCGCGAATGGCCTCGCATATCGCGTGCACCTGAACCATGAAGACATGATGATGCAACTGGTGAAGTCGGAAGGCGACTTTTTCCGGGATATGCGTTACGTCCAGGTTCCGGGCATTGACGCGATCTGGCACCAGATCTGGACCGACAACGTAGCCGATTTCCCCAAGCTCGCCTCTTCCGCTGCGCATCTTTTTGGGCGTGCGCGGGCCTTCACGGAAAGCTTTGCGGCATACCGGCCGACACCGGATGTGGCGCAAGCCAAATGGATCATCGATGAGCAGTTCGTTCACGGCATCAACGATCTCGAAATCATGTTTTATCCATCTTCTGCGAATGGCGAGAAAAAACCCGCTGGTTTTCTCGGTTCCGATCGGTTTCCGTCGCTGGTCAGCTATGCTGAGCGAGCGGCTTACCTTCTCTCTTCCGGAGTGCCGACGGCTTCGATCGGTGTTTATTTCCCAACAAGCTCGATGTGGCTGGGCGATGAAGCCGCCGATAAGCTCACGTTGGACCTCACGAAGCAGCTGCTCGAGTCACAGCGGGATTTCGACTACGTTGACGATGACTCGCTTGCGAACCTGCTCAAACTGCGGCAAGACAGCTTTGAGAATATGAGCGGCTCGGCTTATCGGACGATCATCGTTCCGGGCGCGGATCTAATTTCCCGGAAAGCGTTGGACCGCTTGAAAGAGTTCGCAAGGTCAGGAGGACACGTGATCTTCCTGGAGTGCACTCCGCGAGAGATTTCGGACCGGAATATCCTGCATGCGAAGCCCGACGGAGACTTCGCTTGGGCGACGGTCCGACGGTTGAGCGATTTGCGTTTGCCGCCCTTCGACGTCGATTTCAAGTCCTTTCTCCCTTCGCTGAAGTACCTTCACCGAAGGCTGAAAGATGGCGACCTGTACTTCTTTTTCAATGAAAGCGACAAACCGCAAGCAACGGAAGCGACTCTGTCGGGCAGAGGACGGGCGCGGATCCTTGATCCAACAGTCGGGAGCGAAGGAGACCTCGCTGCCCGCATCGAGGGTGATCGAGTGCGGGTAAAACTGAGCCTTGAGCCTTCTGAGTCTCGATTCCTCCTCTTGTCAGCGGATCGAACGCATTGAACGGCAGACGTTCTTCGCGCGCGAAAGGTTTTTGCGCGGAAGGGGCGTCACGCTTATCGCCGCCGGTGCGTCCGTATTCTGAAGGCGGCAGAAGGTAACTGTTGCGGACGGAAAAGATCATGATCGACACAGCAAGGCGCAAGATCTTCCAGATGGCGGGTGCGGGCTTCGCCGGCGGACTCGTTCCGATTTTTGCGCGGCAAAGCGCGACACAACCGGGGAATGGACCGGCCGGTCACGGAGTTTTCGATGTCCGCACTTTCGGAGCGACGGCAGACGGAAAGACCCTGGACACGGCTGCCATCAACCGCGCGATCGAGTCCGCTTCGAACTCCGGAGGCGGCACGGTCCGGTTCCCGGCAGGAAATTACCTTTCGTATTCGATACATCTGAAAAGCAACGTGACGCTCTCGCTCGAGACGGGTACTACCATCATCGGCGCCGATTCACCGGCCCAGGGAAGTTCGGCTTCCTCAGGAGCCTATGACCTGGCCGAGCCCAACCAGCCGTGGGAACCGTATCAGGATTACGGGCACAATCACTGGCACAACAGCCTCATGTGCGGTATCGGGCTCGAAAATGTCGCGATCATCGGACCGGGGCTGATCTGGGGTCGAGGCTTGAGTCATGGCCGCCGAAGAGATCCGGGACCGATCGCGGAGCAGCCCGGTGTCGGCAATAAGGCCATCGCGCTAAAGAATTGCCGCAACGTGTTGCTCCGGGATTTCGGGATTCTGCACGGCGGACATTTCGGCATTCTGGCGACCGGGGTCGATAACCTCACGATCGACAATCTCATCATCGATACGATCCGAGACGGCATGGATATCGATTGCTGCCGGAACGTGCGCGTATCCAACTGTGCTGTCAATTCGCCCTGGGACGACGGGATTTGCCTGAAGAGTTCGTATGCGCTAGGTGAGGCGCGCTCGACCGATATGGTTAACATCACGAACTGCTTCGTTTCAGGCAGTTTCGAAGAAGGCGCTCTGCTAAACGCCACATTCAAAAAGTTTGCACCGGACTTCCGGGTTCCGCGTACGGGCCGGATCAAGTTCGGCACCGAGTCAAACGGCGGATTCCGGAACATCACCATTTCCAATTGCGCGTTCGACGGCTGCGATGGGCTAGCGCTGGAATCAGTGGACGGCGCGCTACTAGAAGATGTGACCGTTACCAACATCACGATGCGAGACATCGTGCATGATCCTCTGTTTCTGCGTCTCGGAAGGCGAATGCGCGGTCCCGAAGGCCGACCCATAGGAACGTTTCAGCGCGTCATCATCAGCAACATCGTTTGTCACAACTCGGCGTCTAAGGGATCGTCGCTGATTCTAGGCATTCCCGAAAAGAACATTCAGGATCTGCGAATTCATGACGTTTATATTGAGCACCAGGGCGGCGGAACACGTGAGATGGCGGGAACGCAGCCGGCAGAACAAGACATCGAGTATCCGGATCCAGGCCGGTTCGGCACCACACCGTCTCACGGGTTCTACATCCGGCACGTGAAGAACATCGACATGAGCAACATCGAGATCTGCCCGGCGAAGCAGGAGCTACGTCCGGCATTCGTACTCAGCGATGTCGAGGGCGCGGATTTCTTCCGAATCAAAGCTCCTGACGTTTCGGATGTACCGATGTTCGTGCTGGACAAAGTGACGGATTTCAGCGTTGCCCGCAGCCGACCGGTTTCCGATACCGAAATCAAGCAGGCGGATCACAAAACAATTTAGCGATGAGACTCGCAGCCATTTTCTTCTTCGTAATCCTGCCTCCCGCGGCAGCGAGAGATTTCCAGGTCACCAATTACGGTGCAAAAGGTGACGGGAAGTCGGTCGATACTCAAGCCATCCAGAAAGCAATCAATGCGGCCGCCGCGCATGCGGGCACTGTCACGTTTCGGCCGGGGTCTTACCTCACCGGAGCGTTGTTTCTCAAATCAGGAATTCGCTTTCAGGTCGGCGAAGGCGTCACTCTGCTCGGGATTCAGGATCTTTCCGCCTACCCGGAGATGCCGACGAGAGTGGCTGGAATCGAGATGACGTGGCCCGCCGCGCTGATCAATGTTTACGACCAGAAAAATGTCACGATTACAGGTGGCGGAACGATCGACGGGCAGGGGAAGTATTGGTGGGATCGCTATTGGGCTCTGCGCAAAGAATACGATCCGAAAGGCCTGCGGTGGGCTGCGGATTACGATTGCAAACGAGTGCGGCTCATCCAGGTGTATAAGTCATCGAATGTAATTCTGTCGCGGCTTCAACTGCATCGATCGGGATTCTGGACCGTTCACTTGTGCTACTCGCACAACGTTCGCGTGGACGGCATCACAATCAGGAACAACATCGGAGGGCGAGGGCCAAGTACGGACGGTATTGACGTTGATTCCTCCACTCATGTATCGATCACCTACTGCGATATCGAATGCAATGATGATGCAATTTGTATGAAGGCCGGGCGCGATGCTGACGGTTTGCGAGTCAACAAGCCGACCGAGGATGTGAGCGTTCGAAACTGTACGGTTCGCGCCGGAGCCGCGGGAATCACGGTAGGGAGCGAGACTTCCGGCGGGATTCGCAACATCCGGGTTTCCGGGTTGCGCGTAACAGCACCTGTTCCAAAGGGCATTTGTTTCAAGTCTGCGAAGGTGCGCGGAGGGACCGTGCAGGATATCGAGATCAGCAACCTGGATTTGCAGGGCGTGCCAACGCCGGTCAGCGTCACTCTGAATTGGAATCCGTCCTACAGCTATGCGCAGATACCCGCGGGGATTCAAAACGTTCCGGATTACTGGCGCAAGCTGGCACAGCCTGTTCCACCAGAGAAAGGGTTGCCGCACTTCCGGGATGCCCGCATTTCAAAAATCCGAGCCAGAAATGCCAAGGAGGCATTCGAGGTGAATGCTTACCCGGATGCCCCCGTCGAGAACTACCGTTTCGACCATCTGTACATTGATGCGAAAAGCGCGGGTACCATAGCCGACGCAATCAATTGGGTCTTCTCTAATACGGTCGTGAAGACCTCGGACGGTAGCGAAGTTTCCTTGAAAAACTGCAAGAACGTGACGGGATTGCCGGCGCGGCAAATGGCCGCAAACCACTAGACGAGCGTCATTTCGAACAGGCGGTCGTTAGGATAGACGTGGTTCACCGTTTCCGGCGTCACGAGTTGGTGCTTTACAAACACGGCCGGTGGAACGGGACGCCGGTTCAGGATATCGAGCGCAACACGAAGGAGATCTTCACCGTATCGTTCGGGGAAGTACGCGACTGAACCAATCAGACGAGTGCCGGGCTGGCGCAGTTCAGCGCGCCCTTCCGGGGAAGCGTTCTGCCCCATGATGGCGCAAGAGTCCGTGCGTCCGGCTTCTTGGAAGGCGCGGAGCGCGCCGAGCGCACTCGCATCGTTAATCGCGCCAATGAGTATGTGCTTGGATCGCGTCATCCGGAGGTGACGCCGCATGGACTCAAAGCTTTCGCTCAGGCGTCCATCGCCATTCAGGTAACTGATCCGGCAGCCATCAAGTTTCGGCATGACTTCCTTAATGCCGGCCAGCATGCCCGTGAGGCGCATGCGTGGAAGGACTCCGGCACGAGTCAGTTCGAGCATGACGATCTCGTCTACTTCCGAATGCCAGTGCTGCTTCGCCCAACGGCCCATGTACCGCCCACCGATCAGCCCGGCTTCGTAATTATTCGCGCCGTAGTAGGTGGCGCCGGGATGAGGGATGTCGATCGCAATCAACGGAATGTTCGCTTCACGGCACTTCGCTGCGACGACTGGGGCCACGTTTTCGTCCGTCTGAAACTCGATTACGAGGTCGACCTTCTCGCGGACGAGTAAATCCGCGTTGCGCTGCGCAATTTTGGCGCTGTACCGGTTGTCAAGCGAGATAAGCTCAATCCCCTCCGCCGCGGCGGCCCGCTGCAGGCTGCGCGAAACGTCAATCGAAAACTGGTAATCCGCGCCCTGCGCAGCATAGCCGAGGCGATAAAGCTTCTGCTTGAAAGGACGCAGGCAGGACTGATATAGATTTTCGCCGACCTTCTCCACCATGCCGCATCGCTCGAGCGTGTACAGAAGGCGAAAGGCCATGCTTTTCGGAAGACCACTGCGGGAGGAAATCTCTCGCAGCGGAAGTGCTTCGCCCGCGGTCCGGAATGCTAGAAGCAACTGAGACGAATGTACAACCGACTTGACAAGATACGGATCGCGAGCGCGGGCCTCTGGACTCAATGGTCACCTCAAAACACGGAGGAGTGTCTGAACTTCATAACACTGTAACCTACCGTCGTTCTACAAAGCAAAATGAACCCACCCTGAAACGAGCGCGTACGCCCCGTACGACGCATGCGTCAAAACTGCCGTGAGAGCCTCCAATTTGCTGGATGGGCGGATCCTGGACGCTTTCGCACTGTGAAACAGTGCTGACATGAGCGAAACGGGACCCGCATCACGCAGCAGCTAGGTTACGATTTGCTCAGTATCCTCGTTCCAGGTTCTCCCTATGCCCACCAAGTCCGACGACCAAGTCTTCCGCGCACTCGAAGAATTTCGAATCGAGCTGCCATCGTGGGGTTTCGCCAATACCGGTACCCGTTTTGGAAAGTTTCTCCAACCGGCGGCGGCAACCAGCACAGAAGAAAAATTCAGCGACGCAGGGCAGGTGCATGCCTTAACTGGTATTTGCCCTACCATTGCGCTGCACGTGCTTTGGGACTTCCCCGAAGCTTTGCGAAGCGCGGGCCAGGTCAGCGGCTATGCAAGCCGCTACGGTGTGCGGCCGGGCGCGATCAATCCGAACTACTTCCAGGACCAGATCTACAAGTTCGGATCGTTCGGCAGCCCGAATCCGGAAGCACGCGACGAAGCTCTGAAACACACGTATGAAAGCATCGCGATCGCACAGGAGCTGAAGTCGAGAGATATCTCGCTGTGGTTTGCGGACGGATCGAATTATCCCGGCTCTGCTAATATCCGGCAGCGGAAGAAATGGTTCGAGCAACTGCTGAAGTCAGCGCACGGGCGTCTGTCGGCCGAGCAGCGGCTGCTCGTCGAGTACAAGCCGTTCGAACCGGCTTTCTACCACACGGACATCGCGGACTGGGGGATGGCACTATTGCTGGCTCGGGCTGCGGGTCCGCAAGCAAAAGTGCTGGTGGATACCGGACATCACTATCTGGCGCAGAACATCGAGCAGATCGTCTCATGGCTGCTTTCGGAAGACATGCTGGGCGGCTTCCATTTCAATGACCGCCGCTATGCCGATGATGACCTGACGATGGGTTCGATCGATCCTTATCAGGTATTCCGGATTTTCCATGAAATCGGGTTTTTCGAATGGGAAAACGGCACGCGCGCCGATGTGGCATACATGATCGATCAAAGCCACAATCTGAAGGGCAAAATCGAAGCCATGATTCAGACGGTAACCGTCGCGCAAGAGCTTTTTGTGAAAGCGGCACTGGTGAATTATGAGCAACTTGCCGCGGCTCAGAAAGCAACGGACATCGTGCGGGCTGAAGCGTGTCTCCAGGACGCGTTTGCTACCGACGTGCGGCCTAGGATTCGTGACTGGCGGAAATCGAAAGGTTTACCCGAGGACCCGATGGCGGCCTTCCGCGAGGGCGGCTATCTCCAGCGAGTTACGGCAGAGCGCTCCGCCAGGAACATGGCGAGCGTCACATCATACGCCTGAGGGTCGTCTATGTTGGGAGCGCTTAACAGCATTTTAGAGGGTATGACATATGCCTGAAACATCGGAAGTAACCCATTTGCGGGATCTTTGGAATGAGAAAGATGCGGCCGCACTTGGCGGCAACGAACTGAGCCTGTTGAGATACCGCTCCAACCTGCTCGGGGCGGACCTGCGCATCACCAATTTCGGTGGCGGAAACACGAGTTCGAAAATCGAATTGCCCGATCCGTTTACCGGGAAGCCGGTACGAGTGCTGGCGGTGAAAGGCAGCGGCGGCGATCTCGGGTCCATAAAGGAATCCGGTTTCGCCTTGCTGTATCTGGACCGACTGGAAGAGTTGAAGGGTCTCTATCGCGGCGAGCAGTACGAAGACGAGATGGTGAAATACTATCCGCTTTCCGCTTTTGGCGAGAATCGCGTTGCCGCGTCAATCGACACACCGCTGCACGCTTTTCTACCGTTCAAGCATATCGATCATCTTCACCCTGATTGGGCAATCGCCATCGCGGCGAGCGCCAACGGGAAGGCCAAGCTGGCGCAGTTCAACAAGCGCTTCGGACGGAACATCGTTTGGCTGCCCTGGCAGCGGCCAGGTTTTGAACTGGCCTTGCAGTTGGAGCAGGCGGTGCAGGCAAATCCCGGGTGCGATGGCGTGTTGCTCGGAAGCCACGGCCTCTTCACGTGGGGCAATACACAACGCGAATGCTATGAGAGCAGCATTCGCACCATCGACCAAATGGGCGAGTTCATTCTGAGCCACCAAAAAGGGGACGTTCTCCTGTTTGGAGGATTGAGGCACAAGCCGGTCGAGAATCGGAAAGAGGTCGCAGTCTCAATTCTGCCTGCACTGCGCGGCATTGTCTCATCAAATCGGAGAGTCATTGCGCATTATACGGATCATGAAGACGCCTTGAACTTTGCCGGGTCCGAATGGGCCCAAGAACTGGGCAAACTCGGAACGAGCTGCCCGGATCACTTTTTGCGAACGCGCATCTGCCCAATGTTTATCGATTGGAAACCGGGTGAAGAGGGCGTTGACGTTTTGAAAGCGCGGCTGTCTGAAAAAACAGCCGGCTATCGCACGGAGTACGGAACTTACTACAATGCCTGGGCCACCGCTGAATCCCCTAAGCTGCGGGATTCGAATCCCTCTGTTGTTGTGATTCCCGGTTTGGGTCTGTTCGGTTTCGGAAAAAACAAGAAGGAAGCCCGCATAACGACCGAGTTTTTCATCAACGCCATTCATGTGATGGCGGGCGCAAACGCGCTGGATGCGAGCGACGCGGCTCATCCCCTGCCGCAATCGCGGCACCCTCATTTATCGGAACAGTTCGCGCATTTCAAGAACTATGTTTCGCTTCCGCGGTCGGAGGCGTTTCGGATTGAGTATTGGGCACTCGAAGAAGCCAAACTGCAGCGTATGCCTCCCGAGGCAGAATTCAGCCGCAAGATCCTGTTGGTAGCGGGAGGGGGGAGCGGTATCGGCCGTGAAGTCGCCCTGATTCTGGCCCGGAAAGGCGCGCACGTTGTAATTGCCGACCTGAATGTTGACGGGGCCCAGGAGGTTGCGGAAGAAGCGGCGAAGATATCCTCGTCCGATGCTGTGGCGCACACCCATGTCGACTTGAGTTCGGCGGCGAGCATCGCGGAAGCGGCTCGATTCACCGTGCTTCAATTCGGTGGTATCGACGGCATCATCAACACAGCCGCGATTTATCCGGTCCCAGGACCCGACGGCGAACTCTCGGAATCGATGTGGAACAAGACCTTCGCCATTAACGTGACGGGCAATTACCTTCTGATGAAAGAGATCGCGTGGGTTTTCAAAGACCAGAAGCTTCCGGCGGCGATGGTGCTGACCAGCTCGGCGAACGCGGTGGTGCCAAAGCATGGCAGCGAGGCATACGACATCAGCAAGTCGGCCTTGAATCATCTGATCCGCGAATTGGCCGTCGGCTTCGGACCACTGATTCGCGTAAACGGCATTGCGCCTGCAACGGTGGTGGCCGGTTCTACGATGTTTCCGCGGGATCGCGTGATGAACTCGCTTCGCAAATATAAGATCGAGTTCTCTGAATCGGAATCGACCGAAGATCTGCGAACGAAGCTCGCCGAATTCTATGCGCAAAGGACGCTGACGCGGCGCCCAATACTTCCCCAGGACTGCGCAAACGCGATCGTGTGGCTCGCAAGCGAGGAAAGCGCCAAGACGACTGGCCATATTATTCCCGTCGATGGCGGGCTGCAGGAGGCGTTCCTCCGCTAAGGCGTGAGGCTTCTCCGATGCAGCGGGTCTGCTTTGCGCTACAGGTGAATCCGGACAAGCTGGACGAATACAAAGAACGGCATCAGGCCGTCTGGCCGGAGATGATGGACGCTCTGCGCGAGACGGGGTGGAGAAACTACTCACTGTTCCTGCGTGATGATGGACTGCTGGTCGGATATCTCGAGACGGATGACTTCGAACGGGCACGCGCCGCTATGGCCGAACGCGAGGTGAATGCACGTTGGCAGAAAGAAATGTCAGATCTCTTTATAACTCCCTCCGGGCTTCCACCTGACCAGGCCATGCGACCGCTAGACGAAGTGTTCCATCTCGATTCCGGTCCCGAGGATGAGTGAATGACTCCAAACCCCGCCTTGGGTGTTGTCTTTCATTGGTTAGGTGGTCTCGCTTCCGGCAGCTTCTATGTTCCCTACCGCGCTGTGAAGCGATGGTCGTGGGAGACGTATTGGCTTGTCGGAGGCGTTTTCAGCTGGATTGTCGCTCCCTGGCTCCTGGCAGGTTTGCTCACGCGTGACCTGCTGCCGGTACTTGGAGGCGCGCCGTTCAGCAGCCTGTTCTGGTGTTTCTTCTTCGGCCTGTTGTGGGGGGTTGGTGGCCTCACGTTTGGTTTGACGATGCGCTACCTCGGTCTCTCGTTGGGCATGGCAATTGTGATGGGCCTGTGTGCAGCCTTCGGCACGTTGATGCCGCCGATTGTCGGCGGGCAATTCGTGAGTGAGGTTCTCGGAACGACGTCGGGCCGGGTGATCCTGCTCGGCATCGCCGTCTGCCTGCTGGGTATTGCAATTGCGGGATACGCGGGCGTTCAGAAAGAAAAATCGATGCCGGCCGCTGCGCAACAGGAGGCTATCAAAGAATTCAATCTGCGCAAAGGCTTCCTGGTTGCGGTGCTTTCAGGCGTGATGAGCGCGTGTTTTGCTTATGGGCTCGCGGCCGGCGATCCGATTAAGGCGCTCACGGTTGCTCACGGGACCAATCCGCTGTGGCAAGGCTTGCCTGTCCTGGTTCCCGTTTTGCTCGGCGGATTCACGACGAATTTCGTCTGGACCGTTTTGCTGAATATCCGGAATAAGACCGGCCACGAGTACGTCACCGGCGAAGTTGCCACTGTGTTTACCGATCCGGGCGGGCCTCAGCCGATCGAGGAAACAGCATTAACCGGACCGACTTCCAGCGTGTTGACTCATGCTCCGACACAGATCCTGCGGGAGACCGTTCGTGTTCCGCTGGTGTCGAATTACTTGTTCTGTGCGCTTGCGGGCGTGACCTGGTACATGCAGTTCTTCTTTTACACCATGGGTGAAACGAAGATGGGCGCGTACAAGTTCTCGAGCTGGACCATTCATATGGCAAGCATCGTGATTTTCAGCACCCTGTGGGGCATCGGACTCAGAGAGTGGAAAGGCGCGAGCGGACTGGCGATTCGTCTTCTGATGCTGGGGCTGGGCGTACTGCTCGGGTCGACGCTGATTATCGGGTACGGCAACTTTCTCGCGACAGTTACCACGCGGTAAGACGCACCAGCAGGTGCCTGGGAAAAGCGATTGCATCTGTGCGATGTTTTTGTTGAGCGAGAGACATCAAGATTGGCATCATCGGGAGCGGCAATGTAGGCGGGACGTTAGGGACGAGATGGTCCCGCAACGGTCATCGGGTCATGTTCGCCAGGCGCTCTCGGATGCGTGCGACGTCTCGGGCAAGATTATGATCGACGCGACCAATCCCCTTCTACCCGATCTATCGGGACTGGCAGTTCCAGCGAGCACGTCCGGAGCTGAGATGGTGGCCCAGTGGGCGAAGGGCGCGAAGGTGGTGAAAGCGTTCAATACGGTCGGCGCAAACGTGATGGCGGACCCGACGTTTAAGGAAGGCCCGGTGATCATGTTCTACTGCGGCGACGATACGTCGGCGAAACAAGTGGTGTCCGGACTGGTCCAAGAGCTCGGCTTTGGCGCGCTCGATGCGGGTCCGCTGAGGCAAGCGCGGGTGCGAGCGGTTCGCTCTGCTGTGGATCTCGCTCGCGCTTCAGTATGGCTACGGGCGTGAGATCGCATTCCGTTTCCTGCGGCGGCCTGCGCCCTGAAACTAGCCGTAAATTGTATACAGAATCGTATACGCCATCTCGTATTTTCCCTCACCGCTTCTTCCAGAAACAAAACTGAGCGGGTCGCGCAAATCTGTAACCTGCTCATAAGAGAGAACTTGCCGGGTGGCCCCAGAACTGCAACAACTCCCGCGATATGACACGAATCCGAACGCGTCTTGGGTTCGTTCTGCGCCTCGTCCCCGTACTGACAGCGTTGAGCGTTCTCCCGGGAAACAATCTGGAAGCGCAGGCAATTAGTGGAAACCTGGTAGGCACCGTACTCGATTCGACCGGTGCTACTGTCCCTAATGCCACGGTTACAGCCAGAAATACGGGGACTGATATCAAGTCGACCGTTAACACGAATGCAAACGGCGAATATCGCCTGAACAATCTTCTGCCAGGAACCTATGACCTCACGGTGAGTGCGTCAGGGTTTTCAGCATCTACGACCAGAAACGTTGCGGTTCAACTGAACCAGACAACAACGATTCCCGTAACCTTGCAGGTCGGGACTGTTTCGACTTCTGTGGTCGTCAGCGAGGCTGGCGCGCAAATCGATACAACGACAGCGCAGATCCAAAATACTTTCTCGACCAAGCAAGCCACCGATCTTCCGAATGCCTCGATTGGCCAGGGCGTCATCAACTTGTCTCTGCTGAATGCCGGTGTCGGGAGCAGTGGAGCCATCGGGGTCGGAACCGGCCCGTCAGTGGGCGGCCAGCGCCCGCGAAACAACAACTTCACGATCGAAGGTGTCGATAACAACTCGAAGACGGTAACCGGCCCAGTCGTGTATCTGCCGAATGAGTCGGTTGCGGAATTTACGCTCCTGCAGAACCAATTTCAGGCGGAGTTTGGACACTCGTCCGGCGGGCAGTTTAATACCGTTGTGAAGAGCGGCACGAACGAGTACCACGGGACCGTTTACGACTACCTGCAAAATCGTAACCTGAACGCGGTAGATCAGACTTACAAGAATCAGGGTCTGACTAACAATCCACGATTCGATCGGAATCATCTCGGCGCGAACGTCGGCGGCCCCATCAAGAAAAATAAGCTGTTCTTCTTTACGAGCTTCGAGTACAACCCGCTCGGGCAGGCGACTACGCCAGGCACTCCCGTCTACGCTCCGACCGCTGCCGGATACGCAACCCTGGCGGCCATCCCCGGTGTAAATCAAACAAACCTGAATGTCCTGAAAACATATGCGATTGCACCGAGCGTGCAGAGCGGGTCGAGCGTGCCGAAAATAACGATCGGCAATGTTAGCGTGCCAACAGGAATTATCCCAATCGCCGCTCCGAATTACCAAAATGCCGACTACGGAGTGGCGAGCGCAGACTATTCGATTTCGGACAAAGATCAGCTGCGCGGCCGATTTATCTACAACCGATACGACACCATCAATACCGGCGCGAACCTGCCGGCGTTCTACACGACGGTTGCTTCCCGGTACTATCTGGGAAGCCTGGCTGAGTATCACACGTTCAACCCGACATTAACGAACGAGCTCCGATTGGCGTACCAGCGCAGTGATTCGGCCAGCCCGGTAGGTGACCAAAGTTTCCCTGGCCTGAGCGCTTTCCCGAATCTGCAGTTCAATGACCTGCATCTTCAGGTCGGGCCAAATCCGAACTACCCCCAATCGGGCGTGAATAACCTTTACCAGTTTGTAGATAACGTGTCCTGGACAAAAGGCGCTCACACGATCAAATTTGGAACTGAGTTCCGCGACTATATTTCGCCGGTTAATTTTGTCCAACGAGTTCGTGGCGATTATGAGTGGACAACGGTTGCTAATTACCTGCTCGACCAATCGCCAGATTACTTTGCGGCGCGAAGCTTCGGCGGGGGCACGTATTACGGAAACCAGTACGCCAGTTACAGCTATCTGCAGGACACCTGGCGTGTTCGGCCGAACCTGACTCTCGATCTCGGCGTCCGATACGAATACACGACGGTCGCAGAGAGCATTCAGGCTCAAAGCTTGAACGCCATAGCGAATGCACCTGGCTTGCTGACCTTCCAGTCACCTTCAGCCGATCCTCACGGAATCGCCCCGCGCGTTGGGATCGCCTGGAGTCCTGGCGGAAGCACAAACACGGTTATCCGAGCTGGCTTCAGCATGGCCTATGACGTGCTGTTCGACAACCTCGGTGAAAACTCGGTGCCTCCGCAGTTCTACACGACCGTGACGCTCCCCACTACCGTGATCACGAATAACTTCCTCGCAAACGGAGGAATCACGCAGGGCGCGAGCGGCCCGATGACGGTGGCCCAGGCTCGTGCCGCGACCTCGTCGTGGATCCCCAACCAGCAGCTGCCTTACGCGATCAACTACACCTTTGACGTACAACACGTGTTCGCGCGCGACTACACCCTGGATGTTCGTTACCTCGGGACAAAAGGCGTTCACCAAGTGCTTCAGACCCAGATCAACAGGCAATCACCTGTCACGGCGACACAAAACATTCCGACCTTCCTGGCGGTTCCCTCGCTGGCGACGCTCGCGAGTCTGCCCCTTACAGTCGGGAATCTGCAGGCGATCGGTTCGGCTGTTCCGGCTTTTCAGGCGGCGGGCTTCACGAACACAATTACGTCCTATCAGCCATCCGGATACTCGGACTATAACGGCTTGGCGGTACAACTGAATCGCCGGTTCTCGAACGGACTGCAGTTCCAGGGTGCGTATACCTGGAGCCACCTCATCGATAACAGTACGGCCGAAGTCGCCTCCACTTACTTGACACCTCGACGGCCGCAGGATTTCTTCAATCTTTCAGCGGACAAGTCGTCCTCGGCCCTGGATCACCGGCATCGCATCACGTTGAGCATGGTTTACGACGCACCCTGGCTCAAAACGAGCAACAATTGGTTCGCCAAAAATCTGGCGGGTAATTGGGAATTCGTGCCGGTTTACACGTATGAATCTCCCGAGTACGTCGATGTCCAAAGCGGTCTTGATTCCAACCTGAACGGAGACTCGGCGGGAGATCGGACCATCGA
>JAFAUR010000623.1 GCA_019243205.1 Acidobacteriaceae bacterium
TGGCCGCAGTGCGACCGGTAACCGGTTCCCCCGATGATCCCTGCAACGTGGCTGCCGTGACCATAATGATCGTGCCAATCGTTCGCAATCCAGTCTTGCCGGTAAACGATCCGGCTCTGATCGAGGTCGGCGTCGTCGGTGATTCCACTATCGATCACGGCGACTCCGATTCCAGCACCACTGAGGTTTGAACTCCATGCCGCCGCTGCGTTCACCGCGGCAGTCGTATTGTCGAGCGTCGCCTTTAGCTTTCGATCGGGTGAAATATGAGCGACTTCTGGATCTGAAGCCAGATCTTGCAGCATGTAAGCAGGAATGGAATACGCCCCAGATTTGATAAATGAAAGATCGTGTTTTAAATTGCCACCCCGGCTCATTACCTTTTCGTGGTGAGCGGGGCCCGGCGTTGTTGTGAATTGCACGATGACATCCGCGTTCGAGTTGAGGTCAACATTCTCAAGGTCTGGAGAGAGCTTAGGATCTTCGGCAGATACGGCCGTCGCGAAGAGAATCGAGGAAATGAGTGTGAATATAGCAGTCTTCATAATTACTCGCCATAGGCCGCCGAACTGGCGACAAGCTGCAACGCGCTCACGCATTGCTGAATCCAGGTTCCGACGGTCTCAAGGTGTTTATCGGCGGGACCGGGGCCAAATTTCGAGTCCAGAACGGAAAACTCGCCTTAGTCCGTGCTACAGAATCAAGATACAAGTACCGGCGCGAATCGCTCCACAGCCTCGAATAACTCATCCGCCCGCATTGGCTTCGAGATGTAGCCATCCATGCCTACTGCGAAACATCGCTCTTCGTCTGCCTTCATGGCGAGCGCTGTCATCGCGATAATCGGAAGATGCGCCGCTGTTCCCTGTTCCCTGGCTCGAATGGCCGCCACAGTCTCGAACCCATCCATTTGGGGCATGTGCAGATCGGTAAGCAGCAAATCGAACGAATCCTGTTCCAGTCGTGCCAACGCCTCGATGCCGGTGGACACGACCTCAACCTTGTGGCCCCGCTTCTCCAGCATCCGCACAGCAATCTTCTGATTTACCGGGTTATCCTCGGCGAGCAGGATACGAATCGGGTTTGTTACCCGCGTGGCTGGGAAGGACCAAGTGCCCGGGGAAGGAATGGTCGCTCCGGGTGAAGACGATGTTGCGCGGAGGAGTGCGTTTCGCAACTCCTGCCTTGAAATCGGCTTCATAAGCGAAGCCATCTGCAGTCTCTGGCATCGCGCTATATCCCCGCTTTGCCCGCCCGAGCTCAGCATCATGATTGTGCTGTCAGGCGCTTCATGAGCGGTTCGAAGTCTCTCAAGAAGCGCAAACCCATCCATCTCCGGCATGTGGCGATCGATCAGAATCACCGAGAAGGGAACCCTTCGCTCCTGAGCCTGGCGGAATAACACAAGCGCTTCGCCGCCGCTCGCAGCGAGTTCTACTTTCATTCCCCAGCGCGCCAGTGTTGCTCCCAACATGCGCCGGTTCGTCGCGTTGTCATCCACGACCAAAATGGTTCTTCCGGCCAGCTCGACCGATGGCACTGGTTGTGTCGGCGGCACTTCCCTGCCCGGCTCAAACCGCAGCAAGAACTCGAAATCACTCCCTACACCGATCTCACTGTGCAGGTCGATCTCGCCTCCCATCAACTGCACCAGGCGAGATGAGATTCCAAGGCCCAGCCCGGTGCCGCCAAATCTCCGAGTTGTAGAGTTATCTGCCTGTGAAAACGCGTCGAAAATAGATTTCTGCTTATCTACTGGGATGCCGATTCCGGTGTCTTTGACATGGAATCGGAGCCAAATTCCCGGTTTGTTCCGATGTTCCAAGCAGACCCGAATTACCACCTCACCCTTTAACGTGAACTTGACTGCATTCCCAGCCAAATTGAGAAGGACCTGACGAAGACGAAGCGGATCTCCGATGACGAATTCAGGCGCCTCGGGGTCGACATCGCAAATTATTTCCAAGCCTTTTTCATGGGCCTTGATGGAGAGCGATTTTGCGCATTCCTCCAACAGCGGCAGCAGATTGAACTCGATGGGGTCGAGTTCGAGTTTGCCGGCTTCCACTTTCGAAAAATCAAGGATGTCGTTGATGATGGAAAGAAGCGATTGAGCGGAACCCCTAGCCAGGTTTAAGTACTCGAACTGTTCTGAAGTCAGTTTAGTGCCCAGCGCCAACTCTGTCATCCCGAGCACTCCATGCATGGGGGTGCGAATTTCGTGACTCATGCTAGCCAGAAATTCGCTTTTAGCGCGGCTCGCATTTTCGGCTGCGCGCTTGGCTTCGAGCAGTTCTTGCTGTGTCCGCTCGTGCTCTTGTATCTCCGTTCGGAGTTCATTCGTACGTTCGGCGACAGCCTGGGATAGAAGCTTCTCTCTACGCGCGTGTTGGCGTAGGCGAAGCAGGTGCGCCTTCACGCCCACGCTGAGCAGAAGCAGCGCGGCGAGTACTTTGAACCAGCCTGTCTGATAGAAATGCGGCTCCAAGGCGAAATCGAAAGAGGTTGGGACAGGTGTCCAGATGCCGTCTGCGTTGCGCGCCGTTACCATGAAGCGATAATTGCCCGGAGGAATATTCGTGTAATAAGCTGCGCGCCTTGATCCTGCTTCGATCCACTCATGATCGAAGCCGTCGAGTTTATACCTGAAGACGAGTTTCCCTGGCCGATGAAACTCGACTGCGGTATAGACGAATTCGAGATCGCCTCGCCCCGGCTGAATCCGAATTCCCTGAGTTGGACGCGTCACTCTGCCGTTCAACTTCGCCTCGTCAATGAAAACTGGAACTGGAGGTTCGGTTGTAAGGGACTGGTTCAGGTCAATGCGTGTGACGCCCCTCATGGTGGGAAACCAAAGTTTGCCGTCAACACCCTTCCATGCGGCCGGTTGAAAGCCTCCGTT
>JAFAUR010000668.1 GCA_019243205.1 Acidobacteriaceae bacterium
TCTCCCAGGTCCACGTATTGCGGAACCAGAGCGTCGGCAGCAGATGAATCAGCGCTGGTTCGGGGCCACGGTTATGAACCGAAATGTGGACTAGCAAATCTTCGGGGTCCGCCTTGGCGTATTCGACAAAGACATCGAAATACCGGTCGTCATCGAAGATGCCTGTATCGAGCAATTCATACTCGAACTCTTCGCGTGAGCGCCGGCGATTCGTCTCGATCAAGTCACGGTACGGATACTCCCGTTGCGGATACTTGTACAGGTACTTCATGTACGAGTGCGTGGGGGTGCTGTCAAGGTAGAAATAGTATTCCTTGACATCCTCGCCGTGGTTAGCCTCGCTATTGGTCAGCCCAAACAGACGTTCTTTCAGAATCGGATCCCGACCATTCCATAGCGCGACTGCGAAACAGAGCTGCTGCTTGTCATCAGAAATCCCGGCTAGGCCGTCTTCTCCCCAGCGATAGGCGCGTGATCGGGACTGATCATGACTGAAGTAGTCCCAAGCATTGCCGTCATGGCTGTAGTCTTCGCGAACCGTGCCCCACTGTCTTTCGCTCAGATACGGTCCCCACTTCTTCCACGGAATTCCTTTTTCTCGAGCTTCATTCAGCCGATGCTGCTCGGTCGTTTCCGTATACGTCATTGGCGGCTTCTGACTGGAGTTCATACGATCTCCCTCCTTTTTAGGATTTAAGCTCTCAACAGTTCGGGGTTGCTTGAACCGTCATTCCACTGTTAGGTTGTCCCTCCCGCAGTACGGGCACGGGCCGGGGGTGTACGGGTAAGTGATAACAATGGCAAACACGATCCCGAGCACGTGCATCGGGCGGCAGGTGGGTCCGGCCCACTCTGGGTCAAACCCTTTCAGAGTCGCCGTTTCACTCGCGACGCCGTCGAGAAGGGCTCGGATCATTTTCAGCACATAACGTATGACCACGGCGAGTATCGTGAAAAACACGAGGTTGGGCGCGCGGCAACGTCGTCCGACTGTCGCGCGCAGCCTAGCGGTGCGGCGGCCGAACAGCGCTGTTACGAGTAGCAGAACTGTCGCGCCGAGAGCGCGAAGCGCCTGCAACAACGGTAATCCAGCTGCGTTCAAAGGGAGCGTCAGCGCACCTGTTAGCGACAGAACAGACATCCGGATACCTAGCATGCTTCTCGTCCGAGCGGGCCAAATGCTCCGTCCGGTAATGATGTGGCTTATGGATATCCGATTTAGTATTTTGCAGAAAGAAGCAAAGACTCCTAGGGACTTCCGCGACGCGTTTGTGTTGCGGAAGCCTGAACCGGTCCGTAATTCGGGCCACAGTTGTCACACCGCCGGAGGCCGTTTGGACTGATCGAGCGCGAGCATCAGCATAGGTGAAACGTGACGCTGACATGGGCTTCGGGTTTTCCTGGTATCCGTAGTATCTGCGCTCGAGACTTTCGGGACTGAAGCAGGAAAGCGAAGTATCGCAATGCAACGGTCAGCTTTTCATGTTCGATGTCCGGGCTTGCCGATTTTTGCCGCGCTGCTCGCGATTCAACCATGCGCTGGAGACAGTGCTTCCGCATCCCACACGACGGAAGACAGTTTTCACTGCAAGCAGGCGATCGCCCGATCGTTTCTTGCTATCGTTTACCAAAACGCTTTTCGGGTTGCGACACAACGGGACACTCGCGACGCGATTCACGGTCCATTCTGGCGGAGCTATGCCGAGTCCATCGAAAACTTTCACGGGTTTAATGATGGTGATGGATTCTTCACCAGCTACATCCTCCATCCGATTCAAGGCTCTTTTGTCGGCTTTCTCGAGCGTCAGAACGATCCCAAATACCGCGATGTTGAGTTCGGCAGTTCTCAGCGATATTGGATCAGTTGCGTGCGTTCACTCGCGTTTTCGGCTGTTTACAGTGTTGTATGGTCGGCGACGCCGTTTGGTGAACCAGGCGTCGACTTTGTCGGGAAGCACAATCAGCCGGGAGTAGTCGCGGCCGGGGATTCTTAAATATACTCCGGGTCAAAGTGATCCCTCTGCGGACGAGAATGCGATGCCGAAGATGCACGCGCGTTCCTAGCCGGAAACATCGGTTTTGAACTCGAAGCCGGCGCAATTGTCGAGCGGTATCTCGGCTCAAAGGGCAGCACCTGCGTAGGCGGAGGTGGTCAAGGCGTAGTTCAGCTTCCGATCATGGACCTGGCTTTCGAACTCGAGGGCTGTGAGCTCTTTGGCTTCCCTCAACATGTAACAGGCGACGCCTTGAACTACATGCTCGGGCCGCGTTGGCGCTTTCGCTTTTCGAAACGATGGACTCCTTTTGCAGAACTGCTTTGAGGCGGAACAAAAATCACCCACGTCACAACGGATCCTGAGAAAGAGCGCATCCTTACTCAGAAAGCGATGGAAGAGCACCGGCCCACACGGGATTACAGTGAGTTTCACACCGAAGTAGATACGAACGGCTTCAGCGCTATGGCGAAGATCGGTCTGGCTTATCGCATCAACGATGCATTTTCCTGGCGCGTCGGCACTTTCCGGTATCAGCGTTCGTGCACGCTAAGTCACCTGCGAGGGTTCGACTATGACCAGGTCTGATTAGCGACCTATCCAGGTATCTAGGTTCAGGGAAGCACTCACGATTTGGGCGCGGGGTTAGCAGGCAGTTGCCCCGTCAGAGATTCTTCGTATCGGATTCCGTTCTTCTCGAGCAAGTCGCCAACAGCGCGATCGAGCGCGACACGCGCTTTGATCCAGACACTACGGGCTGCGACTTCGGTCGATCGCGCCTGCGCGAGATAGCTTTCCTGCTGGATGACGAGGAAATTGGTGGATGCACCGACCGATAATTTGTCCCGTTCGGCGCTGACGAGTTGTTGCTGGTACTCTCTGCTCTGAATGGCGGCGTTCAGAGCGGAACGCGCAGTTTGAAGCGCAATGACGGCGTTCTCCACCTGCTCCCGAACCTGGTTGGTGAGCAACTGCGTTCGTGCCTGGGCCTGTCGCAACTGCACAACATCGCGCGCGGCGTCGGCTTGCGCCACATGATTCGAGAGAGGCAGATTGAACTGGATTCCTGCCTGATAAATCCGCGAGAGGCGCAATCCGGCAACCGCCAAATCGGCTGGACTATTTATGGCACCCGTTCCCGGCGTCCCGATGAACGTGAAGGGCAACTCGGTGCTGCCCCGCGTCTGGAAATTGCCGACCAGGTCAATCTCGGGTCGCACGGCATTGTTGGACGCCTTGAGAGCGATCTCACCGGTTTGCACCTGTAGCGATGCCTGGAGCAGGTCCGGCCTCGTGGTCAGCGCTTCCCTGACCAGAGCGCCTACGGGCTTCAGCTCATCGGTGGGCGGAATGGATATGGGATCAGTGGGCACAATCGGATAGTCGGCCAGCTGGGGATCCGCTGTACCCTCACGTGAGAGCTGGGCCTTGAGAATCACTTGCTCCTGGTGCACGAGTCCCTGGGATTGAATCAGATCAAGTTCACTCGAGGTGACGAGCGATTGCGCGCGCGTGAGTTCGAGGGGTGCGAGTGTGCCCTGCTCCACTTGCGCGCGGTCGTCTTCAAACAGTTTGCGGGCGGCAGCGAGCGTTTCACGCTTCACCGCGACATCTTCGTTGAGGCTGACCAAGTCATAGTAAAGCCTGGCGACACCATAGACGGTACTAATCAGCTGCTGATAGAAAAGCAGACGCGAGATCTTCTGATTGATTTTCGCGATCCGGATGTAGCGCAGATTGATATCGCGCCCGCGTCCGCGCAGGAGAGGCTGGCTAACCGTAACGGTTGTGTTGGGTGTGGAGAACGGGTTGTTGCTGCTGCTGGTGCCATAGAGCGCCTGGGCTGCATTGTTAACCCCGACTTCCACCTGTGTACCGTAGCTGAAGCCTTGAACGAGGGCGTAGTTGGCGGTGATGAAATGAAGGTCCTGCGGTCCGCTGGCCGCGGGGCCTAAGCCAACTCCGGTCAGCAAAGTGGTGTTTTGGCGCTGAAAATACGTGTTCTGACCGACCAATGTCGGCTGTAGAGTAGGAATGTTAGCACCCGCCGCATAACCAGAGGGCTGCTGCACCGACAGATCTGTCTGCACTTCGGTGAGTTCATTCAGCGAGGTCAGATCGTTAACGGTGGGCGTAGTAGGCGTGACGCTTGAGGCCGCGCTATTTAGTAAAGGGCTGCCCGGACCGCCCACTCCAGTCGGGCTCTCTGCGACGGTGAAGTTGATACCACGCAGGTCGCCGCCGCCCGAAGCACGCAGCGTTTCCGTACCGGCGACAGCGACATCATAGCGGGAAATCTCGACGTTCAAATTGTTCTCGATCGCCATGGCAAGCGCGTCGTAGAGCGAAAGATAGATGGCGCCGTCACGCACCAGCGAACGAACACGGTTCGTTGAAATGACGCGGAACGGCGGCAGGCTTGGAACACGGTAAGGAGACGCGAAATCGAGGAATGAGCGGCGAATCGGAACACTCGGCTCCTGCCCTTTCGGACTGGATGCATTGCTCTCAATCCCTTCGAGTAGCTGAGAGGATTTGGGTTGGCCCTCAACAGCGGATTCGCCCGCGGGCAGTGATCTTGTCGGCGTTTGCGACTGTTGTGCGCCGAGCGTTTGTGAAAGCACCAGCGCCCATACAAGTAGGGGCCTCATTTCTCCTGGCGCCTCGCTGACTTTCCGGGCTGACCTGACGCGCTCTTGGCAGATGCGCCGCCATTGGCGTTACCTTTATCTGACGTTTTCTGGGCCGAGTTGTCCAGATTCTGCGCTCCGTACCGCCCTTCTTCTCCGGGCTCCTGATCGCTTTGGCCACCTTCCTCCGACGGCACGGCCGCCTTCGAGAATTGTGGATCGACGCGCGCACCATCTCGCACCTGGTCGGTGACAGTGGTGACGATCACGTCACCGCTTTTCAACCCGCCGACAATCTCGGTTTGATCGCCGTAGTCACGTCCGATGACGACCGGCCGATAATGAACCACGTTATCTTCAACAGTGGCAACGACCGTTTTCGCGTTTCGAATCACGATGGCTTCGCCGGGAACAAGCAGCGGCGGCCGTCCGCGAACACCGATAAAATTGACAACAACATACATGCCCGGGAGCAGATGGCCCCCGGGATTATTGACCTGCACTTCTACCAAAAGAGTGCGAGTGTTCTGATCGATAGATGCCGAAGTGCGCGTGACGTGGCCTTCCACATCGGCGGGGCGCTCCTGAAAGAATAACCGGGCGCGCTGTCCGACATGGATGGCGCTCGAATAGGCTTCGGGTGCGGAGACAAGAATGCGAAGCCGATCGATACTCGCGATCGAGAACATTTCCCCGCCCTGAGCGCCGCCTGTCGGCGGGCTTGCGTTTGAGGACAAGGCGCCGGATGAACCCTGATTGTTCCCCTGCACACCGGCCTGCGTGGTACCTGCGACCGGAGCCGCCGAACTGGTGCCGAGTCCCGAGCCAGCGGCATTGATCAGCGCGCCGACGTCAACGTTGCGCGCCGTGATCACGCCGTTGAAGGGAGCGGTTACGCGCTCATATTGCTGCAGAACGATGAGGCGCTCCAGGTTATCGCGGTTGGCTTGTACGGTGTTTTCGGCGGCACGAACATTCGCCTCCGCGACCCGGAAATTGGCCTCCTGCGTGTCACCGTCTTGACGCGAAAAAACGCCGCGGGCAACGAGAACTTTATAGCGTTCCCAAGTGACCGCGGCAAGGTGAAGCTGGGCCTGCATCTGGGCGAGAGTGGACTGGCTTTGCTCGAGATTCGACCGACCCTGCGAAACCTGCTTATCAAGGTCGGGTGCGTCGATGGTGGCGAGCAACTGACCTTCGTGGACGCGGTCGCCGATATCCACCAATCGCCGGCTGACGTAGCCGGAGGCGCGCGCGTAGATGTAGGCTTCCGTATAAGCCAACGTAGTTCCAGGCACCATCAATTCGGTGGTAGCCGGAGCCGGCTTCACCACTTGCGCCATCACCTTCGGGACCTCCTGCACACGTTCCCTGGCTTGCTGGTCGATAGCTTCCTGCTGTTTGCGGCGCGGCAGATAGCCGATGTAGTAGACGAGAACGGCGGCAAGCAGGAGTGCAATGAGAAACATCAGCCATGCGATAGGGGAGTGACCCGGCTTCTTGCGCGCACCGTTGTCGCCCGAGCCGCTCGGAGGTGGAGTAGGTGGATTTGTTTCCTGAGTGTCAGGCGTTCCCAGGTTGTTTGCTGTCGCCATTGGCCTAGGCTCCCTGCCGTCCCTGTTCGGCGGGCTTCACCGGTTGCCCGTGAGGGTCCAATTCGCCTCGGTATTCTTTGTCGATTCTCTCGTCGAAGTCGATCGGCGGGTTCCTGCGGAGGACCGAATAGAAGATCGGAACAATAAACAGAGTGCTCAGTGTCGCGACGAGAAGACCTCCGATCACCGCGCGACCCAGCGGGGAATTCTGCTCACCGCCTTCGCCGAAGGCAAGCGCCATCGGTAGCATTCCGATAATCATCGCCAGCGCCGTCATACATACGGGCCGGAGGCGAATGTAACCGGCAGACAGGGCAGCCTCGAGCGGATCCTTGCCGCCGCCCCGTTCGTCATTCGCAAAGACGACGAGGAGGATGGAATTTGCAGTGGCGACGCCGATGGTCATGATGGAACCCATGAGTGAAGGCACGCTGAAAGTCGTGTGAGTCAAATAGAGCATCCACAGAATGCCTGAGAAAGCACCTGGAAGCGCCATGAGGATGATGAAGGGATCGAGCCAGCTCTGGAAATTGACGGCCATGAGCAGATAAACGATGATGACTGCGAATCCAATGCCGAGCAGCAGGCGCGAGAAGGACTGCTCCATAGTGCTGACTTCACCGCGCAGGTCGATGAATGTGCCGCTTGGCAGCTTCGTGTGCGACTTGATGATTTTATGGATAGCGTCGGCGACGCCGCCGAGGTCCCGACGGTCGACGTCGGCGTAGATGTCAAAGGTGGGCTGAATGTTGTAGTGATCGATCACGATAGCCGAGACGCCGCGATTCATTGTGGCAAGATTCGCGAGCAGCTGGCTGTTGGCTCCGTTTGTCGCTGTGATGGGAGTACGGCTGAGCGCTTCAAAAGAATCCATCCGGTAAGTGGGGCTTTGGGCCACAACCTGGTAATTCACACCGTTTTGAGGATTCAGCCATTGATTCGGTGCAGTCTGGCCGCTGCCCGACAGAGTGATCAGCATGCTGTTGGCGACATCTCGTTGCTGCAATCCGATCTGCTGGGCCCTCGTTCGATCAACATTGACTTGCAGCGTTGGGTACGTGACCTGCTGGTGAATGTGGACGTCAACGGCACCAGGTATAGCGCGCACTTGGCGCAACAGATCTTGCGCGAGCGCGTAATTGGCCGTTGGATTTCGTCCGACAACCTGCAGGTCAATCGGGGCGGGCAGGCCGAAGTCGAGAATCTGGTTTGTCATGTTGGCCGGTGTGAAGAAGAAAGTCAAATCAGGGAAGCGGGCATGCAGGCGTTCACGCAGCTGACGAGTGAATTCCAGAGTTTCGCGCTTACCCGGCTTTAGAGAGATCAAGATGTCCCCGTCTGAGTTGCTGATAGTGGCGTTATTGCCGAATGCGAGATTGACACCTCCGTTCGGAAGCCCGATGTTGTCGAGAATGAGGTCGATTCTGTCCGGCGGAAGAATTTTGCGAATCTCAGCCTCCACGCCTGCGAAGTAGATCTCCGATTGCTCAATCCTGGTGCCTACGGGCGGAATAACGTGTAGTCGCATCTGACCGGAGTCGACGTAAGGAAAGAAGTCGCGTCCAATGAAGACCGTAAGAATCGAGGAGCCTCCGACGAAAACTCCAAAGATGACGACAACGATCGCGCGGTGATGCAGGGTCCATTCGAGCCATCGGTGGTAGTGCTCGCGGAGCCACTCGAAGCGATGCTCAAATCGCTCATGCACATGCCAGATCCAGTTCTGCGCTTCTTTCGGCTCGGGATCTTCAGGCTTCCGCTGGTAGAGAGCGACTTCGGCGGGAAGCAGGAAATGCATCATCGTAGGGACCAGGGTGCGGGAAAGAAAGTAGGACGCAAGCATCGCGAACACGACCGCCATGGCAAGAGGCGTAAAAAGATATTTTGCTGCGCCAGTCAACAAGAGGACCGGTAGAAAGACGATACAGATCGACAACGTGGAGACAAGGGCGGGAGCGGCAACCTGGCTGGCGCTATCGAGAATGGCGTGGACCAGAGGATTGCCGATGTGTTCCAGATTGCGGTGCGTGCTTTCGATTTCGACGGTTGCATCATCCACTAGAATTCCGACGGCGAGGGCCAGACCGCCCAGAGTCATGACATTGATGGTTTGGCCCAGAGCCGCGAGAACGCAGATAGAGGTCAGAATGGACAGCGGGATAGAGATGCAGACGATCAGCGTACTTCGCCAACTGCCGAGGAACAGCAAAATCATCAGAGCGGTGAGGAATGCCGCGATGCCCGCTTCGCGCAGCACTTCGTCAATCGAATTGCGAACAAAGATGGACTGATCGAACAGAGGTGTGATGCGGAGAGCGGGGGGAAGGTCGGCCTTCACGCGCGGCAGGGCCTTTC
>JAFAUR010000732.1 GCA_019243205.1 Acidobacteriaceae bacterium
GTTGGCGATGTCGGTTGTACGACTGCCGCGTGTAAGGCTTTCCCGGCCAACACCCCGGCTTACCAGACCGTGATCTACAACGTGCCTGCCGATTCGGGCGGCGGAACACCCCAGAATACCTGGAATAATGTGGGCCGGATCGACTATAACTTAAGCGACAGAACGCAAATGTACGTCCGCGTCGCGAATTATGTAGAAGACGATTTTACAGGCAGTTTCACGAACAGTCCTTACGTGGGCTTTGATACTGGATCCTCTCTGGATCAGCAGTCGTACGCTCTTTCTGTCACCCACACCTTTACTCCCCAGCAGGTAAGCCAAACAAAACTGAGCTATAACCGCATCATCCTGTCTGAGCCTCTGGGCGCAAACCCCGTCGGTCCCACGCTTTACACCACCATAAATACAACCAGTACTCTGGGAAACTTCCCGATCATTTACCCGGGGTATACCCCTTCCACGCCGGGCAATGCAATCCCGTTCGGGGGTCCGCAGAACAACATTTCGATCAATGAAGACTACAGCATCAATGCGGGGAAGCACGACATCCGTTTTGGTGGCCTGTTCAACTATTTACAGGACAATCGGACGTTCGGAGCATACGCGGAAGCGGTTGAAGCCCTGGGTACGAACCGGCCAAGCGCACTCAATAATTTGTTGACGGGACAGTTAAGCCAATTTCAGGCGGCCGTGTACCCGCAAGGCAAATATCCTTGCATTGGCGGAGTTCAGACGCCTGCCTGCACCCTCACTCTTCCAGTTGGACCTCCCAGCTTCAGCCGCAGCAATCGCTTCCACGATGCCGCGCTGTATGCGCAGGACAGCTGGAAAGTGATTCCTCGCCTAACGTTGAATCTAGGGCTCCGCTGGGAATACTATGGTCCTCCGGAGAACTCAAAGCCCGCGCTGAATTCTAATTTCTATCTCGGTCAAGGCTCAAACATCGAACTCGCGTCTGCAACAGGTGTTGTACTGCCGGCTACACAGAGCCCTGTCGGCGGAATCTGGGCGAAGCAGTGGCATAATTTCGCGCCGCGCGTTGGCTTCGCGTGGGATGTCACGGGCGACGGCAAGACGTCTGTCCGTGGAGGTTACGGATGGGGCTACGAACGAAATTTCAACAACGTAACTTTCAACATCATTCAGAATCCGCCGAATTATGCCGTGCTTGGTCTTCAGGCCGGCGTACCGCCAACTCCAACGATCCCGATTACCACCAGCAACGCGGGTCCGTTGGCGGGAAGTTCCGGTACAAAACCTCTGCCGCCGGTGACGTTGCGAGCGGTCGATCCGAACCTCAAAACGGCCTATGCCCAACTCTGGAGTTTCTCGATCGAACGCCAACTCACGAACGACGCGATCTTCGCAGTAGAGTATACAGGTTCCGGAGGACGGGATCAGTACACGATCAATCGCCTGAACATTCCTGGCACGGCGGCCGTTTATGCCGGAGCAGCCTCACCGACGGCCCGGATCAACCCTCAATATTCGACCATCAACTTCCGCAGCAACGGCGGCAACTCGCTCTATAACGGATTGAATACCAGGTTCGAGCTGCGCAACTTCCGTCGATATGGCCTCACACTTCGCGCCAATTACACCTGGTCGCACAGCATCGATGATGGAAGCTCAACTTTCAGCACCGATAACAACTCCGCGTACAACCTGGGTCTGCTCGATCCGCTCAGTCCTTCTCTCGATCGCGGCGATTCGGATTACGATATTCGCCATCGCTTCGTTTTCTCGGCGGTCTATCAGGAGCCATTCTTCAGCCATAAAGGACTTGCCAACGCTCTCCTGGGCGGTTGGAATATCGCGCCGATTTTCACGGCACGGAGTGGTAGTCCGTTCACGATCTATGACGCGACGAACAGCGATGGAAATATCGTGCCTCGCGTGATGTTTGGATCCTCGTTCACGCAGCATTACACCGATGTGTCGACGGGAAGACCGAACGAGTTTACATACCTCGACTTGACTTCGGCAAACATCGACAGCTCGTATGTGAACCCGGTAGCCGGCGTTTCGGACTTCGGACCGTTTCCGACGAACATGACGGGCCGAAACGCATTCCGGATGCCTGGTGCGTATTCCTTCAATCTGGGAATATCGAAGGAGTTCGCGATTACTGAGCGCGTGAGGCTGCAGTTCCGCGGAGAGGCTTTCGACCTGCTCAATCACTCCAACTTGTATATCGTGTACGGTGAGAATGAAGTGAGTTCGTTCGTGGGAACGGTTGCGAATCCGAGCGCTCCGATCATCACAGCTACGCGGGGCCAGAACAACAGCAGTACGTTCACGGGTTCGTCGGTCAACAACGGCAGACTGGAAAACCGGAATATCCAGTTGTCGTTGCGTGTGAGTTTCTAGAACGCGAGGTCAACGTCCGGAAGTTCTGAGTGGGGGAGCTAGCCGTCTCTCGTGCGGCTAGCTCCTTCGCGCAGACTCGGAGGTTTTCTGCGCTTTGTAACATCGACTGTATCAGATTCGAAACCGTTACCGGTTGAGGCGATATAATCTGCGGCGCCGCAACCAGGTTGTCGCATCATTGTTAAAATTTAGAACATCTTGTAGTTAGATGGTTGCGATCAGTACCATAGCCGACGAAATTGTCGAGCTGAAAGCCAAACGGCACGCCGTCATCCTGGCTCACCACTATCAGGAACCCGAGATTCAGGAACTGGCCGACTCGGTTGGGGACAGCCTGGAGCTGGCTCGCGCCGCCCAGAAGTTTGAAGGTGACGTAATCGCGTTTTGCGGTGTCCGGTTCATGGCGGAAACCGCCAAAGTACTCAATCCAAACCGAATTGTGGTTCTGCCGGAGAGACATGCCGGTTGCAGTTTGGTCGACAGCTGTCCCGCCGAAGCGGTTCGGGCTTTTCGCAAACGCAACCCGGATCACGTGATTGTCAGCTACATCAATACATCGGTCGAAGTGAAAGCGGAAAGCGACATTCTCTGTACCTCGCGAAACGCAGTGAAGATCGTGAACTCGATTCCGGCAGATAAGCCGATCCTGTTTCTGCCGGATATCAACCTCGGGAACTATGTTAAGGCCCAGACCGGACGCAAAAACATGCAGATCTGGCAGGGCGCCTGTATCGTTCATGCAACCTTTCCCGCCCGGCGAGTGTCCGCCGCTCGCGCGGAACATCCGAAGGCGCTGGTAGCCGCGCATCCCGAATGTCCATCCGACGTGCTGCGGATGGCGGATTTTATCGGTTCCACTTCGGCAATCATCGACTGGTGCACGGAGCAACAAGCCGAAGAATTCATTGTGATGACCGAGAGCGGTGTGCGGTTTTCGCTTGAGCGTCTGTCGCCCGAAAAGAAGTTCTATTTCGTTGCCAACGAGAACTGCAACTGCAGCGAGTGTCCGTATATGAAAATGAACACACTCGAGAAGCTGGCTGCCTGCTTACGTGATCTCGAGCCCAGGATTGACCTTCCCGCCTCAATCATGGAGCGGGCTTTGGTTCCGATTGAGCGAATGCTCGCTGTGAAGTAGAGTTCGTTCGAATCGCACGCGCACCGCTCGTGCATCATAGAGTCAGTAGCCCTTGCCAGTGACCCAACTCGTTCAGCTGAACATGCCGCCCGTTTCCCCGGCTCCAACCGCCGGGCCGCTGACCGACTCGTTTGGGCGAGTTCATACCGACCTCCGGATCAGCGTCACCGACCGCTGCAACATCCGCTGTTTCTACTGCATGCCGGAGGAAGGAGCGCAATTCTCGCCCATTTCCGAACTGCTCAGTTTTGCGCAGATCGAACGATTTGTCAGAGCGGCGCGCGACTTGGGCGTGACCAAAATCAGGCTTACGGGCGGTGAACCCCTGCTACGCCCCGGTCTGACCGAATTGGTTTCGAAGCTGAGTGATATGACAGGCATCCGCGACTTGGCGCTGACGACCAACGGCGTGCTTCTTGCCCGTCATGCCAAGCCGTTATTCGACGCCGGTTTGCGAAGGCTGAATGTTCACGTCGATACGCTCGACCGAGAACGTTTCCGAACCATCTCCCGACGCGACGATCTCGGCCGCGTGCTCGCGGGGATCGAGGCAGCACAGGCCGTTGGGTTTCCGATCATCAAGATCAATGCCGTTGCGATAAAGGGATTGACCGAGCCGGATGTCGTACCGCTCGTTGAGTTCGGGCGCAAAAATGGCGTAGAAGTTCGATTTATCGAGTTCATGCCGCTCGATGCGCAGCACCTTTGGTCGCTCGACCGGGTGCTCACCGCGGACGAGATGATTGCCGTTCTCGAGCGCGAGTACGGTCCGCTACGGCCGGTTCCCGACGCGGACCCGCGAGCGCCTGCGACGGAGTACGAGTTCCCGGACGGATATCGGATGGGCTTCATCGCATCCGTCAGCCGTCCGTTTTGCATGAACTGCAATCGTTTGCGATTAACCGCTGACGGCAAAATGCGTTATTGTCTTTTCGCAAACGAGGAGACGGACGTTCGCCCGCTGCTTGAAGGGGAAGACCGCTTTGCCGAACTAAGCGCGGCGATTCGCGCCACGGTCTGGCAAAAATGGATTGGCCACGAGATCAACCGCGTGTCGTTCCAGCCTCCTAGCCGCCCGATGTATTCGATCGGCGGCTGAGCAATCAAGCATAGGCATACAAGAGTGCGAGCAGCCCGATTACGGCGGCCAGAAACATGCTGTGCTTCAAAGTGAACCGGAACAACTTCGGTTCTTCATGCGACGCTAGACCGGCAGCAGCGGCAGCAACCGAGATACTCTGCAGGCTGATCATCTTTCCCATTACTCCGCCTGCGGAATTAGCCGAGGCCATCAGAGCTGCATTCAGTCCGAGGCGATGGGCGGTTATCTGCTGAAGACCTCCAAACAGGGCGTTCGACGATGTATCGCTGCCTGTGAGGAAAACCCCCAGCCAGCCGAGCATTGCGCTGAAAAACGGAAACGCCTTCCCGGTCGAAGCAAACGCCAGTCCCAGAGTGCCCGTCGCTCCTGAGTAGTTCATCACGAATGCCAGCGCAAGCACCGAGATGATGCTGACGTACGAGAAACGGAGCTGTCGTGCTGATTCCAGCCCGATCCGCGCATATTGGGAAGGACTGACGCGGAGAAGTAGAGCAGCGAGTACCGTCGCTACTGCGCATGCGGTTCCCGCTTCCGCCAGATAGCGAAAACGGTAAACGGCTGCGTACGGTGCGACTTTTGCGGTTACCGGCGGCACTTGCAGAACCAGGTTGTGCAAACCTGGCCAACGAATGTCCAGGCTGACCGCGTTCAATCGCGCTTTGATCGAATCGATACTCCAGAGCAGGATGGTGATCACGAGCAGCAGGTACGGCGACCACGCGAACAGGATTTCCCGCGTTGTATACGGGTTGTCAGCGCGCAAACGTTCACCTGGATGCCAGACCCTGAGCAGAGCGACAATTGACACCACTGCTGCGAGAGACCCGAGAATATCGGTCAAATAGGGGCCGATGAAGTTTGAGACCGAGAACTGTACGGCCGCAAAACTGCCGCCGCAGACCAGGGCGGCCGGCCAGACACGGCGCAAACCCTGGAGCCCGCTCAGCACCAATACCAGATAAGCCGGGATAAAGAAAGATACGGGTGCGCAAAGCCGGCCCACATGACGGCTGAGATCCTCGATTGGCAGTCCGGTTGTTGCCGCGAGCGTCACGAGTGGAATCGCGATGGAACCGAAGGCCACCGGGGCTGTATTGGCAAGCAGGCAGATACCGGCCGCGTTGAACGCCGAAAAACCTAAACCGCCCAGGATGGCCGCAGCCACCGCGACAGGCGTTCCGAATCCTGCCGCCCCTTCGAGAAATGCTCCAAACGCGAATGCGATGAGCAGCGCCTGAAGATTTCGGTCTTGGGTGAGATGACCGATCGAGCTTTTCAAGATTTCGAACTTGCCTGTGTCGACCGTGATCCGATACAGGACGATCGCCCAGAAGACGATCCAGAAGATCGGAAAAGAGCCAAACACAGCGCCATACAAAGCTGAACTCACGATGAGCTTGAGCGGCATCCGGTATGCGATCGCTGCGACGAGAACAGCGCCCGCGAGGCCGAGAAGCGAAGACTTCCATGCACTGACCCGGCCGATGCCGATCGCGTATAGCAGCACGACTATCGGCAAGGCCGCGATCGCGGCCGACGCAAACAGGTTATTCGCAATGGGGCTGTAATTCTGCTCCCACATCAGGCGGCCGATTCCGCCGACACAGGCCCAGCCCCTTCCGCGGGCTTGCAGTCGTAAAACAGGGGCGTTTTGCCGTACCGCGCTTCATACGCCTCTGCGATGGTTCGGCGGAATGAATCTACACCGTCGGGGGCCAGCAGGTTCACAGTACACCCGCCGAACCCCCCGCCGGTCATGCGCGCGCCGTAAACGCCCGGAATGCCGATAGCGGTATCAACCAGGAAATCGATCTCTTCACAGCTGATTTCGTAATCGAACTGCATGCTGCGATGGGAGGCGACAAACAGCTTGCCCATTTCTTTGAGGTCCTTCGCCCTTGCGGCCGCGGCAAAATCGACGACGCGCTGCGTATCGGAGATTATGTGGCGGGCCCGTTGGCGGGGAACAGGCGGCACGCGTTCCTGCACTTCCACGAAGAAGGACATCGATACGTCGCGCAGACTCTCGATGCTGCTGTCGAATTCTTGCAGAGCTTTCACGGCGGCCTGGCATTCAGCAACCCGTTCCCGGTAAGCCGAGGTTCCAAGCTCATGCTTCACCATGGAGTTGACGGCGATGACCTGAACGTTGTCAGGAAGCCCTACATATTCATGATCGAGACTGCGGCAATCGATCTTTATCGCCGCTCCGGCATGGCCGAATACAGACGCATATTGGTCCATGATGCCGCACGGCATGCCTACAAATTGCGACTCAGCTCGCTGCCCCAGCAGCGCCAGGTCGAGCGGCTTGATGGGCTGGCCACCGAGAAGGGCAACAGCCGAGGCAATCTCTAAAGCTGCCGACGAACTGAGCCCTGATCCGAGCGGTACTTCGCTCTTCACCAGCATGTCGCTCGAGAGGATAGCGATGCCCGAACGCTCGAGTTCGCGGGCGACCCCGACGACGTAATCCCACCACTTCCCGGCGGGTTTGGCATCGCTCACCGAATTTAGGTCGATCTCGAATTCCTCGTCGAAATCCTCGGAAAAGACGCGTAACTTGCCCGTGTCCGTGGAGGCGACGGCAGCATAACATGCCATGTCGAGCGCGATGGGCAGCACGAAGCCCAGATTGTAGTCGGTGTGTTCTCCGATCAGGTTCACACGCCCCGGTGCACGGTACAGCGAAGGCGTACCTGCGCGCGGAAACCTGTGGCGAAAAGACGCTACGATTTGGTCCGGAGCGAAAGCCAAAAGAGACATCCTCCAAATACGAGAAAGATGATGCCGCACCAGAGATTTACATTCGTGGCCGGATCCAGCGGAGCGCGGACGCCGGGATTCAAAGCTCCATAGACGAGAAGAATCAGCCCAAGCAGGGAAAAGAGAAAGCCGATGGGACGGCGCAGATCATCCATGTGTTTACCAGAACAACAGGTTGAATACGACAAGGACCGCGAGCACGACCACGGCTAGCGGACCCGGACGTTTGTACCACGGTACGGCCTTTTCAACCGGAATGTCGATGAACCCGTACACCAGATTGTGCAGCTGCGATTCGGGCTTCGGCTGCGTCACCAGGCTGATCGAGAATGTGACTACCAGACACGCGGCAAACGAACAGATGGCGATCCAGAAGTTCTGTGCCATGGCGGAAGGGAACTGGTGAACGTTCGCGATCCAGCCGCCTTTGCCCTCCGCTACGGTCAACCCGTGCGTGGCCGCGGCGGCTACCGTTCCGGCCAAGAGGCCGAAAAATGCACCATCGCCGGTGGCTCGCTTCCAGAACATACCGAGCAGGAACGTCGCAAACAACGGTGCATTCACAAACCCGAAGACGAGTTGCAGGAAGTCCATGATGTTGTTGAAGTGCGTAGCCATATAAGCGGTGGCGATGGACAGCAACACGCCAACAACTGTGGTGACGCGTCCGATCCACAAGTAGTGGCTGTCAGGCGCATCGCGCCGAACATAGCTTTGGTACAGGTCGTACGTGAATACGGTATTGAAGGCCGTGACGTTGCCCGCCATCCCTGACATGAAGGACGCCATCAGCGCCGTCAGCCCGATTCCAAGCATGCCGGAAGGGTAGAACTGCGCCATCAACGTTGTGAGGACCTGATCGTAATCGTAGCCGCCGCCATTT
>JAFAUR010000827.1 GCA_019243205.1 Acidobacteriaceae bacterium
CGAGCGATGAAAACCCGACGCGAGATCAAGCAAGCATGGCTGTCCGGTTTGCTATAGCGACAGTTGCGAACGGCCGCGTATACGTTGGTGGCGTTAACACCGTTACCATCTACGGCCTACTTCGAAGATAGGCCCCCGGTACGCTCCAGCGCGAAAGCCAGACCTAAGCCGACTTGAACTAAGCCGCTGTGCGGCAGTCTGCGTCGTCGCGGCGTTGAGCATAGTTTGAGAATATTCAACGACCGAAGGAGGTCGTTGATGACCAAACTACGCGAACGCATGATTGGCGATCTGAAGCTGCGGAATTTCTCAGAAGCCACGATTCCTCCATCCCCGATCGAACTCGGTTGCCGGATTGCCGGATTACTCGACGTGTGTCTTGCCGCCACACGCTTGAAAAGCCCAGCTACGACGCGTCCCTCCATTCTTAGAAGCGAGCACCCTCTTATTACGACTATTACGACTGCGGAATGTCACGCTCAGCAGTCAGCAAACGGCTGCGCTTCCACCTGCGAACCAAAAACCAATCCCCATATGCTCTACTCAGCGGCTTAGTTCAAGTCATCGTATCGGGAATGCGCGGCGATCCGCCCCAACTTCCCTGCCATCTTTACGGCGCCGACTCACTCCCGATACAACCGAAAAGACTTCACGGGAGTAATCGTCCACTTCCTGAGTGTCGACGTTACGGCACCGTTGGGTACTTGAAGTGAGTAGAAGCGCTAAATGGCGGGATGGGTGTTTCTGTATATTTAATCCGTGCAAGCAAGTGAACAGGAGATAATTCGACAGCTGCAAGATCTCATCCGGCACCTCGCACCGCATGACCCGCCTGGCTCACATACATTCCGGCCGCTTCGGCCATGATAGCTGCAATATCTGCTGTGGGGAGCGTCGTAGCATTCATGATTTCTCAGCGAAACACCCGCAAAATGGCTCGAGAAGCCACAGGTCAAAAACTTCTGCCGATTACATTTTGATAGAGGGCACAACTCGTGCGATTTACTGTCGGGATCGCCGAATTGAGTCAATTCGATGTGTTGTCGTCGAAGGCGTGAAGGACGAACTGCCGAGTAATGAGCTAATCCCGATCGAACAGGTTCTTCCTCGCTTTGATCGACGAAAAGCAACTCTACGCAGCGGAGGCATTCAAGCTGGAGCCGTTGGTCAGCTGTTGGCACGAAAACGAGACTGAATCCGTGGCCATGTGGAAGCTGTATGTCAGCGGGCGGGAAGGCGTGGCAATCAAGACGACTGTTTCCAGCCTAATTCAGCTTTTCAGCGTCGGCCGAGAACTCAAAATTGGACGAATTGGCTACTGGGATGTTGACGATTTTAAAAGTTCGCCGGAGGTCTTTGTCTACGAAGACGGCCGTCACACCGGAAACAGCGACCTGATGCCTGTAGAGGAAAAGGTCTTTCGGAAAAAACAGAGGCTACGCGAACGAGAACGAAGTCCGGGCCCTGATTTACGAACCGTACTGCGGGCGACAGGCCATACTCAATAACGGCCAGCTTGAAAATATACAGCGTCTGGCGAGCGGCAAGAAGCTATTGCGGCTCGATACCAGCGCCGATGCGTGGCTCTTCCCATCGGAAAGACTCACGACGCCTTTGGCGAAGGACAATTGCTGGAGACGAAGCTTCCTGCCCAGGTTGAAGCCGATTGGCTTGGCTTGGGCAAACTTCCAGGTCATGCGGCGGGCGCACAGTTCCCTATTGAAGGAGCTGGATGTCCATCCGCACGTAGGGGCTGAGCAGATGGGGCACACCGTCGACGTGAACGAGAACGTTTACACGATCACGTCACTCAAGCGCCGGAAGGAAGCTGTGAATGCACTGGAGAGGGCGATTGGGGCTTAATGGACTCTATTGGACTTCGCTCTTACCGGTGTATTTGTAAGTTGTTGACTTGATGGAGCGGGAGACGGGGATCGAACCCGCGACGTCCAGCTTGGGAATCCAATGGTCGTTTGTTTATAAAGGGAAACAGCGTTCATGGAGGTCCACCCAGTGCATAGAGATCCATGGAGTTTCCTCAATTTTGTGCGAAGCCCGGCTTAACGCATTAATCGCATTCCTGAAGCCGGGGATGCTCGAGCTCTCGAAAATCTACAAAGAATCGTTTCCATAATCACTCGCCTAACGGGCGTTGAACCTGGTTCGACGCTGACGCGAGGTGAGCGTTGCAGAAAACAGATGCCCGACGTGTGTTCGGGCACAACAAGAACGGAAGCACCGGCATGGAGACGGCCGGCTCCGCTCTGAAACGGATGCTGCCGGAGTTAGTGGTTTCGAACCAGAAACTACACCAAGCCGAGGGCAGTTGCGCCGTGCGTTTGAAGCGCGAGGAAGGAAGGCAGAACGTGGGATTCAGTTCAAGGCCATTTGTGCTCTGCGGGTTGCCGGTGCGCAAGCCGCCCGCTGGCGACATGTTGTACGAACGGCGAAACGGCGACTTTGTCCTGCAGATTACCGGCCATCCGAATTACGGTCTGCCGTTCGGCCAAGATCGCATCGTGCCGATCTATCTCGCGACGTTGGCGGTACGTCAGCAGAGCCAAACCATTCGGTTTCGCACCGCGGCCGAAATGCTGGAAACGTTCGGTATGCACAAAGGTGGCAAAGAGTACCGGAGATTGGTGGCTGCTTTTGAACGTATCTTCGGAG
This sequence comes from Acidobacteriaceae bacterium, assembly GCA_019243205.1. GTDB lineage: Bacteria > Acidobacteriota > Terriglobia > Bryobacterales > Bryobacteraceae > Bog-105. Next base: position 2,671 of record JAFAUR010000827.1, read on the forward strand.
CGACAATCTTCTTCGGCACGGATACCTTTCGAGGGACGGCCAAAGTCGTTCAGCGTTCGCGGTTCAGCTTCTTCCGAGAAGCGCAAATTTGGTATAGCCGCGATCCCGAGCAGTACCCGGTTTCCGATCAGTTCGAGAATGTCATTGTGCTCAGCGACGAATTCTATCGAGAGATTGCGGCGCACCCGATCCCTGCGGACCTCGAAGCAGTGAAGGTGCTGGCGGGAGCACCGGCTGTGCTGGACTTGTTCATGTGGCTGT
>JAFAUR010000483.1 GCA_019243205.1 Acidobacteriaceae bacterium
CTTCGTTCGCCGCCTGAACATGAAGAGCGTTGCGATTGACATCCGAGTAGACGGCGACGCTCGGGATATTCAGCTCGCGCAGAGCGCGCACGATGCGTAATGCGATTTCGCCACGATTGGCGACGAGAACCTTATTCATAGTCGACCGACATAAGGAAAAGACCGCGAGCCGGTGCGGCCGGCCCGGCTGCGATGTTGCAACCCGGCCGAAGCCGAGCCAGCACATCGTCTGTGTGCAGGTTTCGTTTACCGACTTCGAGCAGCACTCCTACGATGTTACGGACCATGTGCTTCAGAAAGCCGGATCCGGTGACCTGATAGATCAGTGTCTCGTCCGTACGGATGAAGCCAGAATAAAAGATCCACCGCACTTTGGAAGCCCCGAGCAGATCTTTTTCGTCCGACGCCGCGAAAGCCGTGAAATCGTGTTCGCCCTCGAAGAGCGGCGCGGCTTCAATCATGGCTGTCTCATCGAGCGGGAACGGGTGGTGGTAGACGAGGTGCCGCTGGAATGGCGGGCAGACCTCATCCCGAAAGATGCGGTACTCATACGTCTTGCGGCGGGCGTGAAAGCGGGGATGGAAATCTGGCGGGACCTCAAACACGTGATTGATCCGAATGGAGCGCGGCAGCAGACGGTTAACGGCACGGCGGAAATTGTCGGCGGGAATTACGTTTTCGAGCGATACTGCGGCGACCTGGGCGTGTGCATGGACGCCGGCATCCGTTCGTCCGGAAGCGACTACGCTGACTGGCTTGCCCTCGATGCGTCCGATGACTTCTTCGAGTGCGCCTTGGATGGTGGGCAGTCCCGGCTGCACTTGCCAGCCATGGAACTCAGTACCGTCGTAAGCCACTTCAAATCGAAGTCTCCGCATTCGTGCGCACGTAGATTCCCCATCAAGCAGGCCGGGAGCCCGGCTTAACTACCGGTTGCCCCTGGCGGCAAAGGGGACAGTCTTCGGGATTATAGGTGACCGGGTGCATGGTTTCTAGAGAAACACGAGGCACACCGGTGTCGGCGGTCCCGCCGCTGCGGTCGATGATACAGCCTGCCGCTACCACTTCGGCTCCGGCATTCCTGAGCATCTCCACCACTTCACGAGTGCTGCCGCCGGTGGTGACAACATCCTCAACGACAATCGCTTTCTGACCGGGCCTGATTTCAAAACCGCGCCGCAAGGTCATCTGCTTGGTCGCCGAATCCCGCTCGGCAAACAGGGCGGGTACGCGGTAAGCGCGCGCGACTTCGTGGCCAATGACGATGCCCCCCATGGCGGGCGAGACGATAATGTCAATGCGCGCATTGCCGGTAAGTTGCTTCAGCTTCGCGGCAAGCTCACTTCCCAGCTGTTCGGCGTAATCAGGAACAGCAAGAACCTTTGCGCATTGGAGGTACTCGGCACTGTGGAGTCCACTAGTCAGGCGGAAATGCCCACGCAGGTAAGCGCCGGTTTCCGCAAACAGGTCCATTGTGGGAACCTTTGTCACAGCGAAAGGATATCAGGCAGGGTGAACCATGGTCGGGGAACGCGTGCCGTTCCCGACAGGGGCATCCCAGTTCCGAACAGGCGATGGAAACAAAGATATGAAGTTTGGCCCCTGGTTTCTGTGACTTGGGAGTCAACTCGAGTGGCGGGCTTCGTGCACAGCGCTACCATGGAAAGTCATCGAATGCTTTTTGGGAACCTGCCTCAGGCGCATGTCGTTCATTGTTAGAGCGATGCGGATCGGGGCCCGTGCAGCGGGTCGCGACGCAGCCGCCGGTTTGCACCCTTATAGATCCGTTCAACACGACTTGTAATGAAGAAAATCAAGACACCTTTGTCTCTACTGTGCAGTGTGCTTCTGGCCGCTAGTTCCGGATGGAGCCAGTCTGCAGTGCGAATCGAAGCGCCACAGGGAGGATTAGGTTGGCTCACGCATCCATACCAGAAGCGTGAAGTTCCACCTATCAACACGGCCAATAGCGCGCGGCTGGAAGCCCTGGTACGAGCGGGCAACCTCTATCTATCCGCGCAGGACGTGATTGCGCTCGCGCTCGAGAACAACCTGGATATCGAGATCCAGCGTTACGGTCCGCTGCTGACCCGCGAAGTCACCAGGCGAGCGAAGGGCGGTGGTGCCTTGCGCAGCGTTGGCGTCGGCGTAGCCACGGGTCCTCAGAGCGTGAGCCTCACGGGTGTGAGCCTGACGGCGAGCGGGGGCGCGACGAGTACTGCGGGTGCCGGCGTCAGTTCAGGTGGCGGCATCGTTACTCAGCTTGGACCTACGATCAACAACTTCGATCCACAACTTTCGCTGTATGCAAACTTCGCGCATAACACGAGTCCGCAGAGCAACACGATTCTGACTGGAACAACGGCACTGGTCAGCGATCAGCGGACGTATCAGGCGCAATTGTCGAAGTACACACCGTTAGGGACGTACATGCAACTGACGTACGGGAGTACTCGAACGACGACAAACAGCTTCTCGTTCAACATAAATCCCTATACGACCGGCAGCCTGGATTTCCAGATATCCCAGAACCTTCTGAACGGATTCGGAACCGCCGTCAACGGGCGCAATATCCGCGTTGCTAAGAACAACGAGAAAGTATCGGACCTGCAGTTCAAACAGCAGGTGATTACCACGGTTTCGGCAATCCTAAATCTGTACTGGGATCTGGTCAGCTTCAACGAGGACTTGAAAGCACGCAAGGACGAACTGGCCACGGCGCAGGCATTATTCGAAGACAACAAAAAGCAGGTGCAGATTGGAACGCTGGCGCCGATCGAAGTGACACGAGCCGAGGCACAGGTGTATTCGAGCCAGCAGGACCTCCTGATTTCGCAAACCAATCTTCTTCAGCAGGAGATTGTGTTGAAAAATGCCCTCAGCCGAAATGGTGTGGCGAGTCCGACGCTCGCGGAAGTGCACGTCATTCCGATCGACACGATACAGGTTCCGGAGAAAGACGAATTTAAACCGCTGGATCAGTTGGTGAAAGAAGCACTGGCCCAGCGCGTCGAGATCGCGCAGAGCCGGTTGAACCTCGAAAGCAATCAGATGAACCTGGTCGGCATAAAGAATAACCTCCGGCCAACTTTGCAGGCATTCGCAGAGCTTACGAACAACGGTCTGACAGGGAGTCCCAATTACCTGGTCCCCGACGCGACTGCCGATCCGTTTCTGGTTGGGGGTTATGGCAATCTGCTCGGACAGGTTTTCCGGCGCAATTTTCCGAGTTACTCGGCGGGATTGTCTCTGAACATCCCGTTGCGAAACCGTGCCGCGCAATCAGACTACACGACGAGCCTGCTGGAGATCCGACAGAATGAGCTGACGCTGCAAAAGTCTATCAACCAGGTTCGCGTGGACGTACAAAACGCCGTAACCGGACTGAAGCAAGCGAGAGTGCGTTACGACTCGGCTGTGAAGGCGCGGATTCTGCAACAACAGACGCTTGACGCCGATAAGAAGAAATACACGCTGGGAGCATCGACCGTATTTCAAGTGGTGCAAGATCAGCAGACGCTGGCCGCAGCCGAGAGCACGGAAACGCAATCGCTGGCGAACTACAGTCATGCGCGGATCGCCTTCGACCAGGCGCTTGGGACGACCATGGAAGTCAATCACATTTCCTACGACGAGGCGCTTTCAGGTCACGTCTCGCGCGTGTCGGGTCTACCCGCGAAACTCCCGCCTGCGGCATCCGAGGAGAACCAGTGATGATGCGCAGAGCCCAATTACCTGAAGCCGCCCGCAAATGCTTTGCGGTGTCTCTGGTTTGCGCTTTAAGTGGTGCACCGATACTCGCGGGGCAGATGCAAACCTCCATCGGACCGGAGCGGCCCGACGTGAACATCTTTGTACGGCCATACACGGCGCGGGAAATTCCCCCGATCCGGCTTGCGAACTCGACGCGGTTGCGAGACCTGGTGCGCGCGGGAAAGCTCTACCTGACCGTGCAGGATGCGGTTGCTCTAGCACTTGAAAACAACATTGACCTGGAGATAGCGCGCTACAACCCGTTGATTAACGCTTCGCAATTAGAGCGCGCCCAGGCCGGTGGACCGCTGCCTGGCGTGCCGAGCAGCGCTTCTCAGGCGGGCACAGTAGCGGCGGGGCAAGGCGTGAGCGGAAGCCAAGCGGCGGCGGGTGTCAGCCTTACCGGGAACACGTCGAATAACAACGCCAACATCACTTCAACCATATCGCAGATAGGACCGGTAACGCCGACGCTCGATCCCACATTTCAATTGACCCAAACGTTCTCACACCGCTCGTCGCCCCAGCCCAATACCGTCGTTTCGGATGTCCTCAACCTGATTCAGAACACGCGCAATTTCAACACGTCATTAACCCAAGGTTTGATCACCGGCGGGCAGGTATCGGTCAGTTTCAAAGATTCGTACCTGAACGAGAACGCGCCGACCGACGTGCTGAATCCCTCCAGCGCGACAGTGCTGCAGATCTCGGCCCAACAAAATTTTCTGCAAGGCTTTGGGATTGGCGTAAACAGCCGCAACATCACCGTCGCCAAGGCGAACCTGAACGTGGGAGACCTGCAGTTTAAGGCGGAAGTCATCAGCACGGTAGCCAATACGTTGAATCTGTATTACGGTCTGGTCGCCGACTACGAGGATGTCAAGGCGAAGCAATCGGCCGTCCAGGTGGCACAACAGTTCTATGAAAATAACCAAAAACAGGTGCAGGTCGGCGCGATGGCCCCGCTGGACGTGACGACGGCGGAGGCTCAGGTCGCGTCCGCACAGCAGGATCTGGTTGTGTCGCAGACCAATCTGGACCAGCAGCAGGTGGCGCTAAAGAATGCGCTCAGCCGAAATGGTCTTTTCGATCCGTTGCTCGCTGACGTTCAAGTGATTCCGCTGGACCACATTGAAGTGCCTGAAAAAGACAACTTGCCACCACTCTCGGAGCTGATCAACACGGCCCTGAGAAACAGGACCGATATCGGGGTCGACAAAATCAACCTGGAAAATGCGAAGACCAGCGCATTGGGAACCATGAACGGTGTGCTCCCGCAATTGGCAGGGATCGCAGCCGCCTCTAGTCAGGGATTGGCAGGCCAACAAAGGATCGTTCCCGTTCCCCGGTTCGGCACCCCGGGAGAGACAAACCGTCCGGGGCTGGGGCCCTGTCCCGATAATCCTAAAGTTCTGTGCGAGTTCCCTGACCCATACTTCATAGGAGGTATCGGCACGGCGCTCGGGCAAACATTCCGCCGCAATTTTCCGACTCAGCACGCCGGGGGATTTCTTTCCGCATATGCAAGAAATCAGCAGGCCCAGGCGGACTATGCCATTGATCAACTTTCGTTGAAGCAGACCGAACTGGAAAATCTACGAAGCACAAATCAGATAACAGTGGATGTTTCGAACCAGGTGGTGGGATTGCAGCAAGCTCGCATCCGCTATCAAGCGGCGGTTCACAACCGGATTCTGCAACAGCAACTACTTGACGCTGAGCAGAAAAAATTTGCCCTCGGCGCCTCTACGACTTTCAACGTCGTCCAGCAGCAGAGGGACCTGGAGACCGCGCAGTCGAGCGAAATCGCAGCGCTGGTTACATATAGCAACGCTCATATAACTCTGGACGAAGCCCTTGGAATCACGCTCGAAACGAACCATGTCTCGCTCAAGGAAGCACAAGAGGCCCGGGTGAGCCGGCCTTCGACGCTTCCGGCAAGCCTCCCTGCTCAGCCGTAAGTGCACAGGTTCGATGCAGACATTTACCAAGTGAGTCTTCCAGAAAGGTAAAAACTGCTTTGCCAAGAATGTGCGTTGATAGGCAAACGACTGATTCTGTGTGTATTTTAATTTGGAATCCAAGTTGCTCGGGTAAGTGGCGTAACGAAATTGGCTCAGGGAACAATGGTTGTTCCGCAACTTAACCCGCAAGAACAAACCCATCCTGAAATCACCTCAGCAAACCAACACACAAAGCCCACCCAACCTTTTCCCTGAGCAAGAATTTTTGACAAATGCCGGCTGGTCCGGCTTTTGTCGTTATAGGGGCCATCTTCTGGACGGCGATAGAGTAGTTGAATGGCAGGGGATCTGCGGCTGTTGCCACTCCTCTCGAGTGCGACGGAAATTGTGCACGCGCTGGGCCTGGGAGCGTTTCAGGTCGGGCGCTCGCACGAATGCGATTTCCCACCCGGCGTTTTAAAACTACCGGTCTGCACGCGGCCCACAATCGACGTGAACGGATCGAGCGCGGATATTGATCGCGAAGTGAAGGCGCGCGTCTCGTCCGCGCTGAGCATTTACGAAGTAGACAGCGAGCGATTGCGCTCGCTGCAGCCGACGCACATCATCACCCAAACGCAGTGCAAAGTATGCGCGGTGAGCCTGGACGACGTGGAACGAGCTTTGCGAGATGCCTTAGGAGTCGAGGCTCAGGTCGTGAGCCTCGAACCGTATGCTCTGGCGGACATATGGAAAGACATCCGGCGGGTGGCGGCGGCGTGCGGTGTGGAACCGGCCGGAGAACAGTTGATTGCTGAGCTGACGGAAGAAATGGAGTCGATTCAGGCAACCGCAGCGCGTGCCGGGAGCAGGCCCAGCATCGCCGCTTTGGAGTGGCTGGACCCGTTGATGGCCGGAGGGAACTGGGTGCCCGAATTGATAGAAATGGCCGGTGGGCAAA
>JAFAUR010001112.1 GCA_019243205.1 Acidobacteriaceae bacterium
AAGGCTCGCGTCGTCAGTATGCCGAGCTGGTATCTGTTCGAAAGGCAGGACGACGCCTATCGCGAAAGCGTTCTGCCGAAAGGCATCCGAAAGCGCGTTACTGTGGAGGCCGGAACTAGCTACGGTTGGCATCGCTGGGCGGGAGACGAAGGCACCATCATCGGGATAGACCATTACGGCGCCTCCGCACCAGGAGCTGAAGTGATGAAGAACTTTGGTTTCACCGCCGAACATGTCACCTCGGTCGCGCTTCGGCTGCTTGGCAGGAATGAGGAAGCCGACAAGGAATACGGTGGCGAAACCACTGGCTTCGCGCCCACCGCGCCACATGAGGGCCATTCTTAATGCCATACCACTTCAAGCCGAGCGAGACCGTTACTGATGCCGTGAAGCGGATCATCTCCGAAGAGATTGATTCTGCCGTCGAGCAGCTTAAAAGAACCGGCAATCAGCGAGACGAAGCGGTTCATGAGGCCCGGAAGAGCCTGAAGAAAATTCGTGGTATGCTGCGGCTGATCCAACCCGAGGTTGGCCGCGGCTTCTACAAACGTGAGAACGGGCTCTTGCGAGACGTAGGTCGAAAGCTTTCCGAGATCCGAGATGCCGGAGCAATCATTGAGGTCTTCGACGATCTGGCGACCCGATATCAAAAGGAACTGACTCCGACGGCGCAAGGGGACGTTCGGCGCGGCCTGAAAAAGGCCAAGGCCGAAACGGAAAAGGAACTGAAGATTGAAGAGGTTATCCGCGAAACGATTCACGCCCTCGGCGAGGCTCGGCAGCGTCTCGGCGGTTTGCGTATCGACTCAGACGGATGGAACACCATCGCTTCCGGTTTCCGCAAATATTACCGCCTCGGTAGAGCTGCGATGGAACGAGCCGGCGACGAGAAAACGCCTGAAGCGTACCACGAATGGCGAAAACGTGCGAAAGATCACTGGTATCACGTTCGGCTGCTCGAGAAATCGTGGGACGAAAAGGCGGGAACCTACGAAGGCTCGTTGAAGGAACTCGAAACGACGCTAGGAGATGACCACAATTTGGTTGTCCTCAGGCAGCGGCTCGAGAAGGAGCCGAATCTGTATGGCGGCCATGACCCAGTCCAGCTATGGCTGGGGTTGATCGACCGGCGCGCTGAGGAACTCCGGGGCGAGTCGGGGCGAATTGGGAGTGGTGTTTATTGCCTCAAGCCACGCAAGAGAGAAGGCGAGTTCGCTCGCCTTTGGGAAGTGTGGAAGGCCGAGAATGGCAAGACAGCAGGTCCTGGCATACCGCGCAAATCTTCCAATTCAGCGAAAATTGTTCAGCCTCGCGCTTCCCGCCGAGCATCTTAGGTAATAGCCCTGCGAACCGCAAAGTCTTTCAAATACAACGTTTGCCGACAGTGTTCATTCCCCCGTAGGCCTACTACCTTTCTATTGGCAGCAGAGTTGCATCTCCTACGAGGGAGGAGATAACACACATGCTCTGGTACGCCTGGGTATTTCTTGTGATAGCGTTGATCGCTGCTGTTCTCGGGTTTGGAGGGATTGCGGCCGCATCAGCTGGAATCGCGAAAATCCTGTTTGTCGTGTTCCTGGTTCTGTTCCTAGTCAGCCTGCTAGCGGGCCGACGTAGCGCTCTTTGAGCTCTGAATAACTAAATCGCTGGGAAGCCCGGACAAACACGATTGAGTGTTGATCCGGGCTTTCTTTGTTTTGCAACCAAAACTATCTGCACCTTGGTGGCGCTGAGTAACTATAGCCGTAGGCATATGGCGCGACACCATAGTAAGGCGAGACGTTAGAGTAATAGCCACGATCGTAGTGATTCTCGAATCGTCCCCTGTCGCGCGATTCATCAGCTCGCCGGTAATCGGTGTAGTCACGGCGATCCCGATCCGAGTTTCCGCTACGATGATTGCTATCTCGCCCGTTCCAGGCAGCATAGCTGTTGCCATCGTGGCGCTCCGCGGCCGAAGCCCTTAAGGGCTGAAATAATGCAGCGCATCCGAGCAAGGCTGCGGTAATACCGATTCGCTTCAACATCGCTTCTCCTCTTTTCCTGGAACCCCGTTTCTGGGTTCCTGCATCTTCGATGTGCGGCTGTGTCTACAAATCGCTCCTAAACGGAGTGATCGCTAATGAAAGTGAGTTAATTGCACTCGCTACAATTGCGGCTGCATGGCGAAAACTCCCTGGGGCGAGCTGCCGATTAGCGATGCCCACGTTCACTTCTTCTCCCGTCCTTTTTTCACGGCTCTCGCCCGCGAACGAAAATTTGACGAACCCGAGCCGGCAGCGGCTCTCTTGAATTGGGAGTTACCGGCCCGTGATCCTGCATTGCTCGCGCTGCGATGGATTTCAGAGATGGACCGCTACGGAATTGCTCGCGTTTGTCTGATCGCAAGCACACATGGAGACGAAGACAGCGTGGGATCCGCGGTTTCCTCATACCCGGACCGTTTCTTCGGGTTTTTCATGCTGAACCCCCTGCTGCCTGACGCGATTGATCGTGTGCGCATCGCGGCCAGAAATCCGGGGCTGCATTGCGTATGTCTCTTTCCGGCGATGCACACCTACTCCATAACCGATGAGCGCGTGGTGCCTCTGCTTGAAATCGCTTCCGATCATCGGCTTGCTGTTTTTGTACATTGCGGGGCCATCACCGTCGGCGCGCGAAAGAAGCTCGGACTCCCCAGCCAGTTCGATGTTCGATATGGAAACCCGCTCGACCTTCACCCGGTTGCTCTGCACTTTCCGAAGATCCGTTTCATCGTGCCGCATTTCGGCGCGGGACTGTTCCGGGAAGCCTTAATGCTGGCCGACCTCTGTCCGAACGTCTACTTTGATACGTCTAGCAGCAATCGATGGATGCTGTACGAGAGCTTGGATCTGCGGTCGGTTTTCCGCCGAACGATCGACGTGGTCGGCCTCGACAGGATCCTCTTCGGTACGGACTCGAGCTTCTTTCCACGTGGCTGGAATGCCCCGGTCTTCGATGCACAAGCGAAAGCTCTTTATGAGCTTGGACTCGAAGCCGACGAAGCTCATCGAATACTCCATACCAACCTCGTTAACCTTTTCGAACGCGAAAAGACGAAAGCCTAAGGTTGGTATCAGATTTTTCCGGAGGCGAGACCGCCTGTTCATCGTGCACTGAGTTCTTGCCGCATAACATGTCGACTGCACGCCATCCTCGGTATCCTTTTGCGCCGGTAGTCGACCTCCGCTCAGTTCAGATCAGCGACGGTACATGCTGCAGCCTGGCCTCAGACCACCTGCCACCGGCATCATGGGAGCAGCTTTCGACGCGCCGCCCCCAGGTGCTTCTCGGCTTCTTGAGCGACTTCAGGCGCCTGCTCGAAGCAATCAGGTCCGGCGCCGTGACGCTTGAACCGGTCGAACATGCCGTGGTCACATTGCTCCAATACGGAGACGTAACGCTGTCCGACGAAGCTCGGGAGGAGCTGTGGTTCGGATTTCAGGTTCCCGTTTACCAGGTGTTTTTAGATCCGATGGGCAGAGTGCTTCTTTGGGAGTGCGAAACGCAGAGCAGTTGGCACCTCGAACCGGGAGTCACGGCGTCCAGTTCGGGAAACGAGTTGCTGCTGCATACGCGTAAGAGCGACTGCTTTCAAACCGGTTTCAGCGCGCGCATCGAATGTGACTGTTGTGCCTGCGGTCGAGAAGGACAGCGGCTCACAAGCGTGACGGCCAGTTCGCACCCCTCCAAACGGCGACAGATCCTCCCTGCCGCTTAATCCGTCCACGCATAATCGGTAACCGTCAGGACCGGGGTACGCCCTTGCCCCGAATTCCTATTCGGGAACAATCTGACCTTACAGGACGGAGAAATCTGATCTCTGGTCCCTCGGAGGTTGAAAATGAGCGTCAATTTATCTGCACGCGATATCGTTCCAAGCGAACTGCCGCGTACTTCAAGCGCGTTCGAGACTTGCATGCTGGCACTGTTAGCCGTGGTGATGGCCGCAGTGCTGTTCTGCATCTACACCTTCGCCTGAGCATGGGGCTTTCTCGCGACGATCTCCGCCACCGAGCGACGATGCGCGGGGTCTTCGGGTTTCCCCTCGTACCGATGCTCAATGATCCAGCCCGTGAAGAATCGTTCGAGTTCTCCGTGAGCCAGGCGCGTTGCCGTCGGTTTCTCGTTGCCTTCAACCGTGTGGGCAATAGCAACGATTCTGCCTCCCG
>JAFAUR010000715.1 GCA_019243205.1 Acidobacteriaceae bacterium
CTGGACAGGGCCAAAAGCTCCTCAGCCAGTATCACGGAAAAGTAGTTGCGCTCGAATTCATCTTTACCACTTGTCCGCACTGCCAGGCGGCTTCGCGAGTGATGACGAAGTTTCAACAGGAGTTTGGGAGCCGCGGGTTCCAGGCCCTCGACGTCGCGATCAACGACAATGCGGACTTGTTAGTCGACAACTTTGTGAGGGACTATCAGGTGGGCTTTCCTGTGGGTTGGACGACGCGGGATCAGATGCTGACCTTCATGGGATTCAGCATGGCCGAGCGGTTCGTCGTTCCGCAGTTGGTTTTGGTCGACCGCAAAGGATTTATTCGCTACCAAACGCCGGCGACTGCGGACGAGAATTACGGAAAGGTTGTCGCCGAAGACGCCGTTCGGCAGCACATCGAAGAGTTGCTATCTCAGAACGCGGCCGTTTCCCGGCACAGCGCCGGAACGACTAAGATTGCGTCTGCAAAGAAGAGTTCGTAAGTTCCCTGTCGTCGTGCGCCCGTAGCTCAGCCTGGATAGAGCGTTTGCCTCCGGAGCAGAAGGTCGCTGGTTCGAGTCCAGCCGGGCGCACCAAATCACTGAAGGCAGAGCGTTTTAACGAATCGAGCAACACTGCCGATGTTTGCCATTAGCAAACGATCTAGCCAGCCCCGTGTTTCCGCTTTACATCGATACTAAATACTTGGCCGTCAGGGAGGACCCTACTGTCCTTGAGCGCTCCAAATTGCATGATTCAGGAGCAACAAGGCCAGAGCGGGTCTAAGATTGTTGGTCTGGACTTAACTACGCCGCATGGAAGACACCAATCTACGAACGTCCGTCTGCGGTGGCGCTCCAAAGAGCCGTCGGTACTCACGAGTGAACTGCGAGGCGCTCTCGTACCCGACGAGAGTGCTAGCGCTCCCCGCGCTCACTTTCTGATCGAGCATCAGTTGCCGCGCCTCCTGTAGTCGAAGCAATTTCTGCAACTGCACCGGGCTCATGCCCGTAACTGCGCGGAAATGCTGGCGGAAAGTGGTCAGGCTCATGTTCGCCTGCTCGGCAAGCTCTCCTACCCGCATCTCGTCCGCGAAATGCTCACGCATCCAGCCGACGGCGCGTGCGATCTGCTGGGTCGGACCCGCGTCATTGACAAGATTCCAGAGATGAGGAGCATGGGGACCACTCAGCAAGCGAATGATAATTTCCTGCTGGATTAACGGCGCGAGTTGCGGGATCAACTGAGGCTCGCCGAGCAGTTGAATCAGCCGATGCAGGGCGTCCAGTACGGAGGCGTCCAGCCTTTGCAGGGACAAAGGCTCAAGGCTTATCCGCTTCTCTGGCCGCAACATTTCGATCCTGGAGGCAACCTGGGTGATGAGGCTCCGATCGAACGTAAGCATGATGCCGAGATACGGCTCGGCAGCCGTAGCTCGAGTGATGTGGTACGAAACGGGCAAATCGATCGTGGTGAGAAGTGATTGGCCGGGTCCGTAGGACAGCTCCGCCTCCCCGAGTAACACGTGCTTGCTTCCTTGAACCGTCACCGCCAGGCCGAGCGTGTAGATGCAATGTACTGGTTGACTCGGACGGTTGCGCCGGTGTAGCGTCAGCTCGGGGACCGCCGTCCGGTGGTCGCCCGAAGTCGCAGCGATGCTTTGAACGGCACGCGCCAGAAGCGCGGTGCATGCCGCCGCATTCGTTCTGTGGCTCTCCTGCACAATCATCGAATTGGCCTCTCCCGCATCTCGTGGAGCACTCTCCGCTAACATCCCATGAATGCTGTCCGTCCGCCACGCATAAATGCACACTCTCGTTGATTTCGGCAAAGGAAACGGTGGTTCCGGCAAAACGACAGATTTATCCCGCCCTAGAATTGCTGGTGTAGGTTCGGTCGTGATCGATTCGCTAACCGAGAATTCGGTAGCTTATCGATTGCAGCCGGCCACGCGTGACTGAGGAGAAAGATCCATGAGCGATGAAAGAAATAACGCAGCAATCGATATTGGCGCTAATGACATTGACTACAAGAAGGCAATCGGCGCTGACGAGGGCGGCCTCGTCGATACAGCGGTAAACGCAATCAAGGGCGTTGCCGGCAAACTCGCGGACAAGCTCGATCCGCTTACCGAGCAGTATGCCGG
>JAFAUR010000581.1 GCA_019243205.1 Acidobacteriaceae bacterium
CCTCGATGGCGAAGCGATATTCTAGCTTGGGTCTCAATTCTTCGTTGGAAAACACCGAGCATGTCGTCGATCGATGTTCCCCTACGCGGCAGTCAGTTTGGACGCACGTCAAGGCGCGATCTCTGGTGGGTGCAACCGCTGCTCACCTTTCTTGGGCTTTCGCTGTTTATCGTTTACGCCACGTGGGCCGCGCTGCAAGGCAATCATTATCGCTTCGGACCGTATCTGTCGCCGTTCTACTCGCCGGAGCTTTTCGGTGACTCGGCGCACGCCTGGTTCGGGCAATGGCCGCAATGGTGGCCGTCGATCATCCCGGCTTCCGCCGCGCTGTTGATTCTATGGGCGCCGGGCGGTTTCCGCCTGACGTGCTACTACTATCGAGGCGCTTATTACAAAGCCTTTTGGGCCGACCCGCCGTCCTGCACCGTCGGCGAACCGCGCAAGCACTACCGCGGTGAACGTTCCTTCCCTTTGGTGCTCCAGAATGTGCACCGCTACTTTATGTACCTGGCGCTCGCGTTTCTCGTCATTCTTGCCATTGATGTATGGCGCGCGCTGTGGTTCGTGAATCCGGGCACCGGCCGTGCTGAATTCGGCATCGGGGTAGGCACTCTGGTTCTCGCTCTGAATCTTGTTCTCCTCACTAGCTACACCCTCAGCTGCCACTCTCTGCGCCACCTGATCGGCGGCCAGCTCGATGAAGTTTCAAAGTCGCCGGTTCTCACCAAGGCGTATGGCTGCGCGAGCTGTATGAATCGCCGGCACATGTTGTTCGCCTGGACGAGTCTCTTCTCGGTTATGTTCGCGGATCTCTACGTTCGGCTCTGCTCGATGGGAATCTGGACGGATTGGAGAATTCTTTGATGGCCGACTACCAGACGCATGAGTACGACGTTCTGGTAATTGGAGCGGGAGGAGCTGGATTAAGGGCGGCCATAGAAGCGTCTTCTTCGGGTGTTCGCGTCGGCGTCGTCACCAAAAGTTTGCTCGGCAAGGCGCACACCGTGATGGCCGAAGGCGGCATCGCGGCAGCCATGGCCAACAGCGACGAGCGCGATAACTGGCAGGTTCACTTTGCAGACACCATGCGCGGCGGCCAATATGTGAACAACTGGCGCATGGCCGAAATCCATGCCAAGGAAGCACCCGACCGCGTCAAGGAATTAGAAGCCTGGGGAGCCCTCTTCGATCGCACGGCGGATGGACGGATCCTGCAGCGCAACTTCGGTGGCCACCGCTATCCGCGTTTGGCCCATGTTGGTGATCGCACCGGTCTTGAGATGATTCGCACTCTCCAGGACGAAGGCATCCACCGCGGATTGGAAGTCCACATGGAAACGACCATCCTCACGCTGCTCAAGGACGAGGGCCGCATCGCGGGCGCGTTTGGGTATGAACGCGAGCGTGGCCGCTTCCTGGTCTTTCACGCGAAGGCAGTCGTGCTGGCAACCGGCGGCATCGGCCGGAGCTACAAAATCACCAGTAACAGCTGGGAGTACACCGGTGACGGCCATTCACTCGCGTTTAGAGCGAACGCCTCGCTGATGGACATGGAATACGTTCAGTTCCATCCGACCGGTATGATCTGGCCCCCGAGCGTTCGCGGTATTCTCGTCACCGAAGGCGTGCGTGGTGAGGGTGGTGTGTTGAAGAACAAAGAAGGTCGCCGCTTCATGTTCGACGACATACCCGAGAACTACCGGCTGCAAACCGCCGATAACGAAGACGAAGGTTGGCGCTATACGCAAGGTGATCGCGCGGCGCGCCGTCCTCCGGAATTACTCACGCGCGATCACGTGGCCCGCTGCATCGTGCGCGAAGTCCGCGAAGGCAGAGGCAGCCCGCACGGCGGCGTTTTCCTCGATATCGCCTGGATCAAGAATCGTATTCCCAATGCCGCTGAACACATCAAACGCAAGCTGCCGAGCATGTATCACCAGTTCAAACAATTGGCCAATATCGACATCACGCAGGAGCCAATGGAAGTTGGACCCACAACCCACTACATGATGGGCGGCGTCCGGGTGGATGCCGACTCCCAGATGTCGGACGTCCCCGGTTTGTTTGCGGCGGGCGAGTGCGCAGCCGGACTTCACGGCGCCAACCGCCTGGGCGGCAACTCTCTCTCCGACCTGCTGGTATTCGGCAAACGCGCCGGCGAATACGCTGCGAAATTCGCGAAGGAGAACGGTCCGGCAAGCCTCGATTGCGCACAGGTGGAACGCGTCTCCCGTCAGGCGCTTGAGCTTTTCGAACACGATGGCGAAAGTCCTTACCACGTGCAGCAATCTCTCCAGGAAATGATGCAGGAGCTCGTGGGCATTGTTCGTCGCGAAGAAGAAATGCAACGTGCTCTCACCGAACTCGATCGCTTGAAGGAACGCGCGAAGAACGTCCGCGTAATTGGTAACCGCGAGTACAACGGAGGTTGGCACACGGCGCTCGATCTCCCGAACCTGCTGACTGTTTCCGAGATCATCACTCGCGCGGCGCTCGCGCGTAAAGAAAGCCGGGGCGCGCATTTTCGCGACGACTACCCTTCGAAGAATCCCGAAGAAGGTCGCAGCTCGATCCTCGTTCGCTTGAAGGGCGATGGCGGGATCGATGTCCTGCGAGAGCCCGTGCCGCAAATGCCGCCG
>JAFAUR010000811.1 GCA_019243205.1 Acidobacteriaceae bacterium
TAGCAACGAAACCAGCTGACCCGGCTTTGTGCCGGCGCTGCGCTCGTTGGGGCATCCCTTGCATTCACGCACGCAACGCAAAACCGTCCTCACCAAGTGCGGAGCCTTCAAATCAATCAGTGACTTAGCTGTGTGTTTTCGAAGGAATCCAATGTTCGTTTGTTTATAAAGGACTAAGGCGTTTATAGCGTCCATCCTGATCAACTGCGTTCATGGAGTTTACAGGTTTTTCGAAAAAGACCGGCCTATTGAACTAATCGAACTAAGAAAAGCCGGTCGGTTCTTTGGCTCCCGAAAACTGAGCTTCGACACCCTGTTTTTCCTCGCCTAACGCGCGCTGAATTTGTTCAGCGCTGACGCGAGGTGAGGAGTGCAAAACACAGGTACCCGAGGTGTGTCCGTCGATTACGGCGTCGGTCAGATGGAGTCTGCCGGCTCCATTTTGAAGCGAATGCTGCCGGAGCTGGTGGTTTCGAAGCAGAAGCTGCGGCAAGCAGAAGGCAGCTGTATCGTGCGGCTGAAACGCGAGGAAGGAAAACAGAACGTGGGGTTCAGTTCTAGACCGTTCGTCTTGTGTGGACTGCCGGTAGAAAACCGTCAGTCAACGAGCTCCTGTATGAGCGACGCAATGGCAACTTCCTACTGCAGATCACTGGACATCCGAACTTTGGGTTACCGTTCGGTCAAGACCGGATCGTGCCGATTTACCTGGCTACGCTTGCAATGCGGCAGCAGAGTCAGACGGTGCGTTTCCGGACTGCGGCCGAAATGCTCGAGACCTTCGGCATGCACAAAGGGGGCAAAGAATATCGCCGGCTGGTTGCAGCATTCGAACGCATTTTCGGGGCAACCATTTTCTTCGGCACGGACACGCTGAACGGGAAGGCTAAAGTGGTGCAGCGATCACGGTTTTCCTTCTTCAACGAAGCTTAGATCTGGTACAGTCGCGATCCCGATCAACGCCCCTTGTCCGATGAGTTCGAAAACAGCATCGTGTTGAGTGACCAGTTCTACCAAGAGATCACTTCACATCCGATCCCAGCAGATCTGGAAGCAGTCAAAGTGCTCGCTGGCGCACCCGCGGTACTGGATCTGTTCATGTGGCTTTCATACCGTTGCTTTCGAGCGAAAGGAGAAGAGGCAATTCCTCTGCTTGGGCCACAAGGGCTTGCGTGCCAGATAGGCTCGGTCGAATACGCGCGGCCGAGACGGTTCCGGGAAAAACTCGAACAGTGGTTGAAGTTCATCCATGTCCTTTGGCCGGAATGTCCAGCGCGGATCAACTCCGATGGGAATAGTCTGCTTGTGAACCAGGCGTGTGCCGTTCACGAACTGCAGAGGGCGGCCGGATGAAGAAGCGAATGGATACTCAAGTGATATCGCCTAAGACAGCGTACGCGTCTGCAAGTCGTATCGGAGAGGTGTGTTCCGGGGCTCCCGGCACACACGACCGACTCATCGCCGTTGGCAATGTCAAGGGCGGTGTTGGCAAGACGACTCTGGCAATAAATCTGACAATTTGCGAGGCAGCGAGGTTCTATTGATCGACGGTGATGAACAAGGCACGGCTCGCGCGTTCACGCAGTTACGTGCCGAGACGCTTGGCGCGCCAGGATGCACAGCCGTTTCTCTTCGCGGCGCCGAGATCCGAACCCAGGTCCGGCAACTACGCAGTAAGTACCAGCGGATCATTATCGATGTTGGCGGACGTGACACGTCGAGCCTGCGTGCGGCGTTGACTGTTGCCGATGTTCTGGTGGTGCCCGTCATGCCGGCAACTTTCGATGTCTGGTCGCTCGACCCACTACAAGAGCTGATCGAGGAAGCACGTGAGATTAATATCGAACTCCGCACGATCGTGGTCCTAAATGCAGCCGATCCCTTCGGGAAAGACAATGACGAGGCGGCGGCGATCATCCGCGAGAAGGAGTATTTCGAGTACTTTGCTCATCCGATCATCCGGCGAAAAGCGTTTCGCAATGCCGCGGCTGCCGGCCTTTCGGCCCTGGAGTACCGTCCTGCAGACGAAAAGGCTATCCATGAATTCGCTCTCTTTGCGACGCATTTTTTCGGATATGCTGGCGATATCGCCCCCATATCCTATGCCAGTCGCAAAGCAACCCTCGCGCAAGACAAAGATGACCGACAAGCGGGCTGAGAAGTTCATCCTGGCCGCTTCTGCCAACGAGACTGAAGATGACGGTCGGTTCGTACAAACACCGATTCGGTTTCCACCTAGTCTGCTCGCTCGAATTGATCGTGCGGCGAAAAAGCGGGGTTTGAACCGGAGTAGCTGGCTTCGTTACGCCGCGACGAAGGAACTGGATGTTGAGGAGCTATGAATTCGAACGTAAGTACTGACACAAACAATAAGTCGAAGAAGCCGGAAACCATTGATAACCTCACGATCCCCGTCTGGCTGCACGCCACGGAATCGTTTTATAAGAAGTTAAACCGCGTTGCCAAACAGTGTGGCCTGACGCGTTACGACGCCCTGACTAGAGGACTCGACGCCCTGCTCCGCGAAACGGAGATTCGCAACTCAGCGCTCAATCGGAACATTAAGAGCCCTTCGCAATCGGAAGTGTTCCGCAGAACGATGGGTCAAGTGTCGCGAAACTATTGGGCAACGGTCAGTCCGGAAGACAAACGCCGGCGCGCTCAAAACAGCGCGCGTGCGCGATGGGGTCGTTTGAGCGAAGCTCGATCGTAACGCGGTTTCCTCCAAGATACTCGCTAGGAGACGAGTCCCCCTAAAGAGGGACATCGTCGTTGGCGGCCCGCCGGTGCCTCACTAGCACCGGAGTTGCTGGTGCGATCGAGAAGCCGGATGGTGTCGGCCTTAAGTTCGACGGCGAGCAGCTGAATCACATGCTCGATCGTCTTCTTGCCGCTCGGCACCTGGATGGTGCGATCGTATTCGCGCGTGGTGAGTTCGCCCTGCACGAAAACGTGTGCGCCTTTGGCCAGTCGTGGAGCGATCTGCGCGAAACCTTACCCGTAGGCAACAACATTGTGCCATTGAGTTCTGTCTTTCCACTCGCCTTTGTCGTCCTTCCAGGACCGCGTGGTCGCGACGGAGAACTTCGTGACGGGAGTTCCGTTCGGTGGTTGCTTGGTTTCGGCGTTCTTGCCGATGTATCCGATGATGGTGAGCTGATTAAAGTTCATTGAGTGTTTCTCGCTTTCTTGCCCGTTTGCCTGGGCATCCAAAAGCGAATGGCGCATGCTCCCAAACCCAGCGAGTGGTTTCTATTGGGGACCTCAAGAATTTCAACCGCTAATTTTTGCGAGCAGGCGAGCTATAACAACGAAATTGTTGCGGTGGTGCCGTTGAAAGCAGAAGGAGCGCCGGTGCCGGGCGCAGGGATTTCGCCCGAAGCTGTGCCAGGCAACTCGGCCGAAACGAAGAACACCAGAACCATCAGCCACCTCTTCGGGAATCGATCATTAACCCGTTTCCTCAGAATGGAACTCATGGACAGCCCCACTGGGCGATGCATCTAAGAAGGACGAATGGGCAATGAAAACGCATCGGCGGAGCGTGTCAGTAACGAGCCGAGCAATCGTGGATTTCAAAGTAAATACTTGGCCGTTTCCCGTTACGAATGACGGCTCGAAACAAGGTGGGCCCTCTGTATAGATCCTGATAGGTGACTGTCTAGCCGTTGCGGAAGTTCGGCACGCTCAGCGTCACGCCCAACAGGCCTTACACCGGATCATCTTTGGCAGGAATAAATCGCGCCTCTCCGTGTCCTACCTAAGTGGGCAACCCTTCGCTTTGATGGAAGGGGCGGCGATGGCGTGCGGAGCGGGCGCTGTGACGCGACGGCAGTTCTTCAAGATTTCCGCAATAGCTGCAGTCTCCGATGCATGGCACTGGACAAACAATGGAGAGCATAATGCACGTATACAAGATCAGCAAGAGAAAGTTGTTATTACGCGTCAGTACACAATCGAGACTTCGCACGGCTCTTTGGCGGTTGAGGCCGAACAGCCACCATCATTCGCGAAAATGGCGCTATCGAGTTGGAGAAAGAGATGACCATGAAAAGCCAAGACCTCGACCAGATGAAGGATGCTATGAGCGTTCCTTGGATTGCCGGTAGTTTTGGAGCAATAGCCAAAACCATCGGCGCGCCCGAGGCCGACGGCTTCGTCGCTCGGTTGGCACTTGAACCTGAAGTCCGTATGTTGGATATCGCCTGTGCCACGGGCAACGTGACCCTCCCATTGGCTCGTCGGGGGCCACGGTGACAGTTGCGAGACGGCGGTTCACATATTTAGCAACCAACTCAGCCGGTGCTAGGATCCACGACGAAATGGGCACGGAAGAGGAACGCACAGCCCGTGGCTTGTCAAAATCGGACATGCATCTTCGGCGTACTCCTTTGCCGCACTCAAAGCGATGACCGTCACAGCACATCCATTCGCTTCGTCGCGAACTGCAAAGTGCCGCGCCCCGGACTTCCCGCCCGGGGCGGCCCAATTGGAAGAGAAGATCGGAACAGAGGATAACTTGCATGGCCGATAGCAATACCGCGCAGACGTTCGTTCTGGTTCCCGGCGCATGGCTTGGAAGCTGGTCCTGGCAGCCGGTGGCCCGCCTCCTCGCCGCCCGCGGTTACCAGGTTCTTGCGCTGACCCTCCCGGGACTGTCGTATGACGGTTCCGCGGCGGGCCTCGGGCTGGCTGACGCGATCGACTACGTGGTGAATGAAGTCCAGCGCCGCGATCTCGCAGACGTCATCCTGGTGGGCCACAGCTGGGGCGGGTACCCCGTAACAGGCGCGGCCCACCGGGTGGCTGACCGCGTGTCGAAGGTGATCTACTTTAGCGGTCGTTCCCGAGCGGGGCAAGTCGATGGCCGACGAGAACGAGCAGTACGGCAAGATCATCCGCGAGGCGATCGCGGCCAGCCCCGATGCGGTCGTCTCGGCCGACCTCGACGCGATCCAGGGCGCTCTCATGCCCGGAGACCCTGCCCTGCTCCAGGAACTCGTCAGCCAGCTGCTGCTGCCGCAGCCAGGTGGTTACATGACCGACAGCCTCGACCTGCCCGCGGTTACGAAGATAGGCCTGGATGCGGCTTACGTGCTGTGCGCCGACGACGTCGCCCTGGCACGTCCCGGCATCGAGTTCGCGGCGCGGCTCGGCGTCGACCCGCTGGTCGTGCCAGGCAATCACATGGCGCTGCTGACACGGCCGGACATCGTCGCCGACGCCCTGATCTCCCTGGTCTGAACGGACCAGCCGGCGAACTGGCGGTGCCGTCACTTTTGGCCCTCAACGTCGGTTCGCTGCGCTGCCGCAATCTTTCCCGAGCCGGAGATGAAAGAAGGCCCGAGTCATACAAATCTCCTTTTGACTGTTGGTGGTTTCAATGAGGAGCTTCAGGAACCTGAAGCGTGGAAAACGGACAGGCTACAGAGCCGCTACGGTCGTCTCGTAATTTTTGTTCTTTCGGCCAGGCATGAAGCGTATAGCCGGCCAGCGCGATTGAGCCATGCGTAGGACTCGACGCCGGGCCGGGATCGGCAGTCCGAGCTTCTAGCGCTAATGGATGTGCTCGTTAAGCAAACGACATTGAGCGTCCTTGACTAAACTGACCGTATTCGAATTAGGTGAAATAGATGAAGCGGATCGCCATCGACATGGATGAAGTCGTCGCCGACACGATGGCTCACTGCCTGGAGTTGTATAACGCCGAGTTCCAAGGTGACCTCAAACCTACGGACTTACTCGGACGCCGGATCTTCGAAGTGATCGACGCCAGCCACGTCACGCGTTCCCGTGGATTGTTTTATCAGGAGAAGTTTTTTTTCGAAATTCCCGTGATGCACGGCAGCCAGGAAGTCATTCGGGACTTAAGAGCCGATTACGAGGTGTTCGTTGCAACGGCCGCCATGGAAGTGCCGAGCTCGTTTGCCGCTAAGTTTCAATGGCTGCAAAAACACTTT
>JAFAUR010000840.1 GCA_019243205.1 Acidobacteriaceae bacterium
CATTCACATCGTCGGAATCCACAGTTGAGATGTCGGACATTCGAGAAGGGCCCGTGGATAGGTAATGAAAAACGCGCAAACCGTCCCCCAATTCTCCAGATCCACTGCGCGCACCGACGACGCGGCCCGGGCTGACCGGGACGACAATCGAAAGTGCGGTGATCGGTAGTTTTCCCGTCCTACAGATCACCAGGGTATCGTCACGTTTTCCCAACGCGTGAATGTAGCTGTCGGGCCATCGGGGCCGAGCAGTGCAACGCGCACCACTTCGCGGGAGCCGTCCTCAACTGACTCCTTGCCCGCATATCCGTTCAGGTTCGTTTTGGTGTGGGCCGGAGAGACCAGATTGACCTTGATCCCTGTTGACTCCAGTTCGATCATCATGGCGAGGGTCATGGCGTTGAGCGCCGCCTTGGACGCAGGGTAAACGGGGCCGAAAATCGCGTGGTACGGATGGGCGGGGTTCGCGTTATCCGTCAGCGAGCCAACGGCGCTAGACACATTGACGATGCGGGCATCCGACGACTCGCGCAGGAGCGGCAGCATCGCCTGGTAAACGGCCAGCACGCCGAACACGTTTGTCTCCCACACCGCGCGCACTTCATCGAGGGATACGTTGCTTGCGCGGCTTAACTTTACGTATTCCTGAATCGACAGATTGCCCTTGGTCGTATTGGAGATAG
Organism: Acidobacteriaceae bacterium; assembly: GCA_019243205.1. Lineage (GTDB taxonomy): Bacteria > Acidobacteriota > Terriglobia > Bryobacterales > Bryobacteraceae > Bog-105. The sequence goes on from JAFAUR010000840.1 coordinate 684, forward strand.
CCGCGTTGTTGACGAGGAGGTCGAGACGGCCAAACTCCTTGTGGATACGTTCCGCCGCGGTTGCGATCGAGACCCGATCCCTCACGTCAAGCTGGAGCGGGATGGCGGTCGATCCGATCGCCGTGGCGGCGGCCTCGCCACGCTCGAAATTGCGCGAACCGATCAGTACGGTAAGGCCATTCGCCGCGAGTTCCTTTGCGACTTGACGTCCGACTCCTTGGTTGGCCCCCGTTACCAGGGCGATGCGTTTGTGTTGCATGGTCCTCCTTTACATTGCACGGCTGACGGCAGTCGCAATCTTGTCGAGTTCGGCGATCGTTTCCGGTGGGAGTTGCAGTGTCGCGGCCGCGATATTTTCGCGGAGATGGCCGACAGACGATGTGCCTGGGATGAGAAGAATATTGGCAGCGCGATGCAGCAGCCACGCCAGCGCAACCTGCATCGGGGTCGCCTGAAGGGACGCCGCAGCCGTATCGAGCGCTGCCGACTGCAGAGGCGAGAACCCTCCGAGCGGGAAGTAAGGCACGTAACCAATGCCCTGGGTGGCCAGATCGTCAATGAATGGATCGTCGCCGCGTTGCGCGACGTTATAGAGATTCTGAATGCAGACGATTTCCGTGATCGCCTGCGCCTCGACCAACTGCCGCGAGGATACGGTGCTCAGCCCGATATGTTGAACGAGGCCCTGCTGCTTCAACTCAGCGAGCGCGGAAAGCGGTTCTTCAAAGGGCTCGTCTTCCGGAGCGGCCAATCCGCCGAGCCGGAGATTCACGACCTGAAGCGCATCAAGGCCCAGATTGCGCAGATTGTCGTGTACGGCGTCGATGATTTCCTGGCGAGAGCGTGCGTGAAGCCAGGAACCATCGGTACCGCGTCGCGCACCAACTTTGGTCACGATCACCAGATCATCGGGTTAAGGATGCAGCGCCCGTCTGATGATCTGGTTGGTTACATGCGGACCGTAGAAATCGCTGGTGTCGATGTGATTCACGCCCGAGGCCACCGCCTCGCGAAGAACCGCGATCGCGCCGGAGACATCGCGTGGCGGGCCCCAAACCCGCTTATCGCCATCCTGCCCGGCGAGTTGCATCGCACCGTAACCCATGCGATTTACTGTCAGTGAAGTACCCGCGAGCGTGAAGCGGCCACCAAGTTTCATGCTTTCTTTCATTCAGTTTCCCTCTCCGTTTCCTATCTGCTTAGAAAGACTTCCCCGACCAGTTCCTAGCGCAACCAGCTCGAAGCTGTCACCGTTCGCCGCGGCGTCTTTCGGCACCTGCGCGCGGCTTTCACGAGTTATGTACGTCAGGTTAACCATTCCATCTGTTCGAGATCGGCAATGATTCCGGGTCCGGTCGGGCGCCATCCGAGCCGTTGGCGGGTCTGTGCGCTGGAAGCCGGCATGTCGACGTCCACGAACATAGCCAGCCAGCCAAAATGAGTCTGGGCTTCCTGCTGAGAGAGGCTGACCACTGGCACTTTCAAGCGTCGGCCAATGATTTGAGCGATCTCCCGCATCGATACTCCCTCTTCCGCGACCGCGTTGTACCTGCTGCCCGCTTCGTGCTTCTCGAGCGCCAGCCTGTAGAGATGTGCAACATCGAGAACATGGGCTGCCGGCCAGCGATTGAGTCCCTCGCCAACGTATGCAGAGGCCCCCTTTTCACGCGCCACTCGGACCGCCTGGGTGACTAGGCCCTGCTTGACAGTGTCGTGGACCTGAGGAAGACGCACCACCGACACGTTCACACCATGCTCCGCCACGGAAGCCCCGGCTATTTCCGACACTCTACGCGGATGCCGGTGGTGGGGATCGAAATGGTCTTCGGTTGCGGGTTGACCCGGAACAGCGTTCCCCAGTCCGGTTCCAGAGGTAATGAGCAAGGGGCGGTCCGATCCCGTGAGCGCGTCTCCGAGAGCTTCGATGGCGGGTCTGTCCTTTTCACAGACTTCCACGAACCTAGAGAAGTCACTTCCGAATGCGCTGTGATCGAAAACGCAGTGAATCACTCCATCCGATTTAGCCGCCCCCCTGCGCAGACTGTCCAGATCTTCCAGACTTCCTCGGTGCGCCTCGGCTCCCGCCGCAATGAGAGACTGGGCGCCCGCGTCGGACCGCGTCAGTCCGAGAACCTGATGACCCGCCTTGATGAGTTCCGGAACGATGGCAGATCCGATAAAGCCGGTAGCCCCGGTTAGAAACACACGCACGCAATTTTTCTCCTTCCGCTCCGCTCGCGTGGCGAATCCGTAACCGACGAATGGTGACGAGAGACGTCGCCACAATGATTGACAAATGGTTACGCGCCCTGCTAAAACGGAGTTGCTCTCCGTATCTGTAGATTAATTACCGGAGGCTGTCTCCGGTTGCAACTTTTTTCAGGGTATGGGCACCAAACGTAAACAGGGTTCGGTTCGTAAGCCCCGCAGCGACGCGCAGCGGAACCGCGAACGCATTCTTGAAGTAGGCGAAGGAGGCGTTTACCCGCTCCGGTGCAAACACGAGCCTCGACGACATCGCCAGAGAAGCAGGCGTCGGACCGGGAACGTTATACCGTCACTTTCCTACTCGCGAAAATCTTCTGGAGGCGGTTTATCAAACTGAGATGGAAAAGCTGGCTTCAGCGGAACAGAAGTTCGCTGAAGAACTGTCACCGATTGAAGCACTAAGGGCGTGGTTGCTGTTATTTGTCGACTACATCGCCGCGAATCACGCTTCCAGTCGCTCGTTGGAATAGGTTTTGGCCAGGCGCAGGATCCCGAGACAGTCCACTCTAAGTGCGCCTAAATGGCTCTTGGGCATGTGCTCATGGATGGTGGTGTGCCGATAAGCTGCCGAGCTTCGCGCATGTAGAGCCACGCGCTTTCCGTTGTGGAACAGTTCGACGCTGGTTGCCGTGTAACCGGCATTCATCTGTCGACCTGCGAGCTGATAGGGAAC
>JAFAUR010000626.1 GCA_019243205.1 Acidobacteriaceae bacterium
CCTCGATGGCCTTCTGTACATCTGCTTGCTTTGCCTTGTTCATGTACAAGAAAAGCGGATCTTTTGCTGACTTATCCTCGAACTGTCGCGGGCAGTCGGAGGGATCGGCCATCGCCATTACCGGCGGCTTGCTCACGCCGTCGCGGACCTGGTTCAGCCGGATGTTCCGCAAAATGGTGAAGAGCCAGCTCTTCAAATTGCTATCAGGCCGAAGTCGCTCGAATCCCTGCAAGGCGCGGAGATACGTCTCCTGAACGAGATCTTCCGCCTGCGCCTGATTGCGTGCCAGTGTCATAGCATAGCCGTACAATCCGTCTAGATGCTGTAGAGCACTCTCGCGAAAGTCTTGCTCGGCGTTTCGAGCGTTCGGACTATTTGTAGCGACGCGAGGCATAACACGAATTGCGCAGTTTTATTCCTGAATGGATCACCAAATTTTCCCTCGCAAAGGAACTGATATATCGAACAGCAAGATCGGCTCGAAGCATCTGCGTGGATGAACAGCGGGGCTCGTGGAACCTGCAAGGTCGCCCGTTCCTACGATGAAGTGCATCGGCTCGAAGTTTCGGTTTACGCTCTTAATCCCGCACGCCGCTAGCAAAGAGGGCATTCAGACCGATAGCCGCGTTTTCTTCGGGCGAAGCTATCCAATAATTGTGTTTGGCGCTGAGCGTCAGCAAGCGTTGCATATCAGATCAGTCGAACTCGTTTGCAACAGATCCCGAGAAATAGTCGCGATCCAACCCGGGCTCGGATTCAGAACTCAGCAACGCTCCACTGATCGAATTGCACGTAGTTCGAGTTGCAACCGTAGAGGCAGGACTACCTACCTACCCTATGCTGAGGCCGATGGCGCGATTCTCCTCGGGCGAGCCCGTCCAATATCCATATCTGGCGACAACTCTGAAGACCTCCTGGATGTCATCGGGTGTTGGTTGAGTCGCCGCTTGTTCCGGATCAAAGGGCTTGGTGACTTCATGGAAGAACTCGTACAGCCTCGATGTGGTCACGCAAACCAGTCTGGCCGGAAACGATGAACTATTACGCAATGCGTGTTTGACGTCTCCCAGTATGCTCACAACATCCCCGGCGCCGACCGTCGTCCATTCGGAAGTCCCGTCTCTTGACTGGAAAGTTTCAAACGAGCCTTCAAGAACATAAAAAAGCTCTACGTCGGAGTGACTGTGAAGCGTACAGCGACTCCAGGGGGGGCCGTGACGCGAATCAGACAAATCTCAGCCCGGGTCTCAGCGGGCGAAGCCAGGAATTCAAACACATTCCCGTTTGGAAGCCTCCGCTTTTGGTGGTCACGCTCTTCTGTGTTTTTCGTTGATCGCTGGGTAGACATTTTCAGTACTCTCCTTCCCCAGCTTTCGGCCCTACAGTTCGATTTCGTCGAAGTGGTTTAGTGCTCGGAAGGCGCTGGCTGGTGCTCGACTACGCCGTTCCATATGTGCCGTGTGTGAACGTAATCATCCCCGTCACGTGGCACCCCTCTTCCCTGCGTCACCTTCCAGAGGTTATGGGCGGCGGCTAACTCTGAAGTATTCTGTATCTTCGTTGCACTCATCAATGACTCCTCGCATGATTCGCACACTCTGAAGCTTGTGCGTGTCAGCACCTGGCGATGATGGCAGTCTCTACCAGACTTTCGCGCCTTCCGGGATTTCTACGATTGGCGTCACAGTTGCCCAGCGTTCGGCAAATTTACCATCCACAATCCTCCATTGGACAAATCCGTGGAACTCTACTTTTTTCTGGCTCGCTGCATTTGTCCCAGACCAAACAGCTTGAACAACGACTTTGTCTCCATCCGCAATCACGTCTCGAACATCAACCGTGAGATCCGGAATTTGCTTCATCAAACCCTGAAGTCTTTGCGCACCTTCCTCGAGATCATTCGTGTGGTCGCCTTCGAGTTCATGGTCATAAAGGTCCGGTCGCATATTCCCCAGAACGGTTCGAATTTCTCGACGGTTCACAGCTTCGAAATGACGTTTTACAAACCCCCTGTTTGTGTTTGTCTGATCCATTTTTTCTTCAAACGGAAGGGTTGAGGTCGCCGGTTCCGTTGAGCGTTCCATTTCCTGTTTCATTTGCCCCCTTGGTGACAATTTTCCGTCCGTGCGAAGACTGGCTCGTGACTAAACTTAGGCTGTTGGGTCCAAATTTCCGGTATTCTTCGACTGGTCTAAAGCATACAATCCTTTTTGGACCAGGAGCAACGCAATCATGAGGGTTGAACACCACCTGCCTGAGCTAGCCATTGAGCCGCAGATGTGTTTGCAGTATGAGCAGCACCTGGCGATGGCGCTGAGCCCAGGTTGGGTTGAAGTAGGGCAGAGACGTTCGGAGATGAAGAAGACCAACCTCGGAGCCGGCGAAATGAAGGTGTGCCCCCGCCATGTCAAAGTATGGCTTGGAGCTCATTGCATGGAGCGTTTGATCGTGACCGTTTCTGACGCAGCACTGACAGCCGCCAGCGATGGAGTAAGCGGCGATGTGGAACTGTGCGTCGTGGACAAATTAGCGGATGCGCGGCTGTGTGCGCTGCTGGCGGCCCTCAATGCGGAGAGGGTCGACGGGTTTCCGAGCGGGCGGCTGTTTCTGGACTCCATTGAGCAGGCGCTTGCGGTGGCGCTGGTCAATAATTATGCGGTCCGGCGGCCATCACCGCGGATCTCTCAAGGCGGGTTGACTCCTGCCCGGTTGCGGAAAGTTGTGGAAATGGTGCACGCTGAACTGGGTGGCGATTTGAGTCTCGAAGAACATGGCGGACGCGGCGAGCTTGAGCATAACCCACTTCTCAGAGATGTTCCGCCGGTCAACGGGCCAGAGCCCGCACCAGTTTGTGCTGCACCGCAACATAGAGCGTGCCAAGGAGATGTTGCGTGCCGCCGAGAATCGTGTGCTGGATGTGGCGGTAGCCTGCGGCTTCAAAAGCCAGCAGCACTTTGCGCGCGTCTTCCGTACACTGTGCGGAGCCAGTCCCACAGAATACCGTCAGGACTTTGCCCCCCGGGAGCATCCGTCGGCCGCTGAACAAAGCGCCCCGTTTTCTGATTAGGTCGTTGGCGACTACCCGCACGAACTGAGTCGCGCAAGCGTTTCTGCCGCAAGCCGTTGGGTAATTTCTTTCGCAGAGAGTTCACGAGCTAATTGAACCGATTGGCCAGACCATATAGGCGTGAAGTCGGCCGACCCGTTAGCCTCCGACGCAACACGGAGCGGACCAGAAAAGCGACCTGCAAGCGGAAAATCCGGTGCCAGCTTCGACATTGCACCTATCTCCCGAACC
>JAFAUR010001091.1 GCA_019243205.1 Acidobacteriaceae bacterium
AGCGCTGATTCATCTGGGAGATAGAAGTGAGGAATTCTTCCAGCTCTTTCCTCGTGAAGGCCGGGAAGGGTTTCGCAATCATCATGCGTTTCTCGCTCAACATGAGACCAGTTACCGCGAACTGCTATTCGCATTGGATGCTTTGGCTGCCCGACTGCAGCTGGTGGAAGGTTTGACCGAGCAAACTGTGGCGCTAGTCCGGAGGCTGAACCTGATCGGCCACGCGCTACGGTTCTGGATGGAGAGCGGAGATGCCGGCTATGTGTATTGGACGGAGGGACGCGGTAAGGGGCTATACCTGCAGGCAACACCAATCGATGTTTCTGAGGCACTTGCGGCTCATCTGTTTGACAAGGTGGAATCTGTGATTCTCACCTCCGCAACCCTGACGGTCGGCGGGAGTTTCGATTACACAAAGAGCAGATTGGGATTGCCGCAGGTGCGAACATTGCGGGTTGAGAGCCAGTATGAGTACGACACGCAGGCACTCTTGTACATTCCCCCGCACTTGCCCGACCCGCGGCAACGGCAGTTCGCAGAGAGAGCAGCGGAAGAAATTCTGAAGGTGATTGACGCGTCGCGAGGGCGGGCCTTCGTGCTTTTTACGAGCTACTTCCAGATGCGGCAGGTATATGAACGAGTAAGGCGCGATTTGGATTATCCGCTGTTCCTGCAGGGAAGCGCCCCCCGCAACCAGCTGATTGAAGACTTCCGGAGTACACCAGCCGCTGTGCTGTTCGCCACATCCAGTTTCTGGCAGGGAATTGACGTGCAGGGAGAGCAGTTAAGCTGCGTGATCATCGATCGACTGCCGTTTGCCGTTCCAAGTGATCCGGTGATCGCGGCGCGTGTCGACGCCATCCGGCGAGAAGGCGGAAACGCTTTCCAGGAATATCAGGTTCCGCAGGCGGCCCTCGCTTTGAAACAGGGATTCGGCCGGCTGATTCGCAATTCAACTGACCGGGGCGTTTTGACGCTACTGGATAATAGAATCATCAGGCTGCCATACGGGCAGGTTTTCCTTAAGAGTTTGCCGCCGTATAGACTCACGAGCAATTTGGGAGACGTTCAGAGATTCTTTAATGTTTGAGATTTTCGTTGAGCACACTTTCGCGGCGGGGCACGCGCTCCGTAACTATCACGGCAAGTGTGAGAATGTGCATGGCCACAACTACCGCGTGCAGGTGGGCGTAACCGGCTTCAAACTGGACGAGAACGGATTACTATTTGATTTTGCCGAGCTGAAAAAGAAGCTGCGGGCGACGAGTGAGTACCTGGACCATCAGTTCATAAACGATTTGAAACCGTTCGATGAAATCAATCCGTCGGCGGAGAATATAGCCAAATTTTTCTGCGATGAGATCCAAAGAGATTTGGCCGGTACCAAGGTTGCATACGTCAGAGTCTGGGAAACGGATACCTCATGCGCCGTTTACCGGCCTGACAACTAACGGCCGAAGAAGACAGCGTTCTTTTGAGTGAAATCAGCCCACTTATCCGGCAGGTCGTCAGCCGCAAAGATGGCGGAAACCGGGCATACGGGGACGCAAGCACCGCAGTCGATGCATTCCACAGGGTCGATGAACAGCATTTCCTCTGACCCGAATTTTTCCTCGTCTTTTTTCGGGTGGATACAATCGACCGGGCAAGCATCGACACAAGCCGTGTCCTTGGTTCCAATGCAGGGTTCTGCGATAACGTAAGCCATCTGAAAATCCGATACTTTCTTAAGTCTTAGGATTACACAATGGCCCGGCGGCAACCAAGCTAGGTGCAGCGAACGGAAGCCTCGAAAAGCTGAAGTGCGCACGCGGACCGGTAGGATGGGCAGCCGATACTCACCACGTACAATGGCGGGTGATGATTCCAAAGGTACGCAAAGCGGTGTTTCCGGCCGCAGGCCTGGGGACGCGGTTTCTGCCTGCAACTAAGGCGTCCCCGAAAGAGATGCTGCCCATAGTGGACAAGCCCCTGATTCAGTACGGAGTCGAAGAAGCAATGCACTCCGGCATCCAGAATATTATCATCGTGACGGGGCGGGGCAAGTCTTCGATTGAAGACCACTTCGATGTCAGCTTCGAGCTGGAGCAGTTGCTGGAGTCCAAGAATAAGTCGGACATGCTGTCAATGGTTCGGGCCATTTCGGACATGATCGACGTTTCCTATGTCCGGCAGAAGGAAGCGCTCGGGCTTGGGCATGCCGTGCTACGGGCCAAGGAACTGGTGGGTCATGAGCCGTTTGCGGTGATTCTTTCCGACGACATCATCGCTTCCGAAACGCCGTGCGTCCGCCAACTGCTTGACGTGTATGAATACTACGGCGCTTCCGTGCTGGCCCTGATGGAGGTGCCTTCAGACCAGATTTCAGCGTACGGCGTGGTGGATGCGGAGGCTGTGCTGGACAATGGCCGCGAGAACCGTTTGTTTCGCATTCGGAACATGGTGGAGAAGCCTAAACCGGCAGATGCGCCCTCTAATCTTGCAATCATCGGTCGCTATGTGCTGACCCCGGAAATATTCGAGTGCGTGGAATCGATCGAGCCGGGCAGTGGCGGCGAGATTCAGCTTACCGACGCACTGAAATATATGCTGCGCAACCGTCCAATTTATGGCTTGAAATTTGAAGGCAAGCGGTACGATGCGGGCGATAAACTGGGATTTCTGAAGGCGACCGTGGAATTTGCTCTCGACCGTCATGATTTGGGCCAGCCGTTCCGGGAATATCTGAAAGGTCTAAGTTTGTAGAAAGTTGTGTCGATGCGATTCAAAATTCCGGCTTTTGTCGCCCTGTTTCTTCTGGCATGTATGATGCTGGCAGCCGATACGCCGAAATCCACCATTACGGTTTCGGTGACGAATCAGTTCGATAAGCCGGTGGAGAATGCCGCCGTGATCCTCGATTTCCTAGGCGGGCGAGATATAAAAAAGTTCGGGATGCACAAGTCGATGCATTGGGAAGTGCACACGAACCAGCATGGAATCGCGCACTTCCCGCCGGTTCCCTATGGAACGGTGCAGGTTCAGGTGATCACGAAGACGTATCAGACCTTCGGGCAGAAGTTTGACCTCGGCCAGGAGGAGAAGCGCATCGAGGTGAAGCTGAACCCGCCGCAACAACAATACAGCGCGCATCCGCCATTGAAACCAGCCGAACCGCCGAAGCAATAATCCGGCTTGCGGCGCGTATGACTGAGACCGCTTACAGGCGCGACGAGCGGGTATCGACAGCTATGGCTTCGATCTCGACCTGCACGTCCCGCGGCAGCCGGGCCACTTCCACAGTAGACCGCGCGGGCGGGTCGGAGCTGAAGAATGTGGCGTACGTCTGGTTCATGCGGGCAAAATCGCCCATGTCTTTCAGAAAAACGGTGGTTTTAATCACGTCCGCCAGCGTGGCGCCCGCGGCCTCCAGAACGGCCTTGAGATTTTCAATCACGCGGGACGTTTGCTCTTCAATAGAACCGGTCACGAGCTGTCCGGTGGCGGGATCCAGGGGGATCTGCCCGCTGAGAAAGATGAGGCCGTTCTGACGGATGGCCGTGGAATACGGCCCCGCGGCTTTCGGGGCATTGTGGGCTGTGATGATCTCTTTCATTGCTCCATTTTGCACGGGTCGTGTCTGAGTCAGTTTCCGATCAGGCGGGAATAAAGGCTGCGCGCTATGCCTATGTCTGTGGTTCCCTTCACGATGGCTCGCCCGTCTGGAAAAACAGTGACGTCGTACTTGGGAACGGAAAGGCGGAGGGCAAATTCGTTCACCCTGACTGTGCCGACGGAACGGAGGCGGGTAGCGAGTTCAGGCAAATCGAGCGGACGAGCCCGGTCGTGCAACTGGACGGCATTTCGGCCACACAGGCTGACAGGCACCCGTTTTTGACCATCGAGGTACCGAAATTCGCGCCGCGAGCAGACAGGACATTCCGGATCGCGGTTGCCCGCTTCCACCGTGCGATTTAGAGCCTCCCAGACGTCGATCGTCTGAATATGGCATTTGAAGTCAGGCCATCCCACGAGACGGCGCAATCCCGCTGCGACCTGCAAAGACGCAACAACAGCGGTGGTGGAGGCTAAGACCCCGTTGATATCGCAGGTCGGCTGAGGACCTGAGGGCGGCTCCGGATAGATGCAGGCGAGGCACGGACCGGATGAGGGGAAAACAGGCACAACGATTCCGTAGCTGCCGATGGCGGCCCCATAGATCCAGTCGATGCCGTGTTTGACGCTAACATCATTAATTAGATATCGCGTTTCGAAGTTGTCAGTACCATCGATTACGAGGTGATGTCCCAAGATGATTTCTTCCGCGTTCGAAGGCGTAAGATCGGTAACGAGCGGGTCCAGCCGCACGTCTGAGTTGATGTTTTGCAATCTGCGGGCAGCTGCGATAGCTTTCGGCACTTCGTCCCGAGCATCGCTTTCGTCATAGAGCCATTGCCGCTGAAGATTTGTGTAGTCAACGTAATCGCGATCAACAAGCCGTAGGCGCGCTACGCCGGCGCGAGCCAAAGCTTCAGCAGCGAAGCTGCCCAGGGCGCCACAACCAACGATGCAGATGGAGCTCTCGCGAATCCTCCGCTGGCCTTCCTCTCCTATTGGCGCAAATCGGATCTGCCGTGAATACCGGTCTTCGACGGCGGTTTGTGTCATATAGCACGATGCTAACAACCGTTGCGAAGCTGCGCGCGTGGTGCATCACAGCCATGCTGGTGCTCGGAGGTCTGAAGCTCGCAACGGCCCAGAATCGCCCTCCGACGATTGAAACTGCGCTGCAGTACGAAGGCAAACGCATCGCGGCTGTGGAATACGAGCCTCAAGATCAACCGCTCACGCCGCAAGAACTCGATGCGAAAGTGCCGTTCCGGGCGGGTACGATTTTTCATGAACGCGAACTGCAGCTGGCAATCCAGAGTCTTTACGCTAGCAGCAGGTATGCGGATCTGGCCATCGACGGCCGCGAGACACCTGCCGGCCTGGTGCTTCGGTTCATTACGAAGCGGGCTTATTTCGCTGGGCGGTTAACGGTAACCGGCATCAAGGCGCCGCCAAATGGAGGTGAAATCGCGAGTGCTCTCAAGTTCCGGCTGGGAGAGCCCTTCGTCGCGTCGGAAACTACGGACAGGACAGAAACCTTGCGGACTCTGTTGCGTGCGAATGGGTATTTTGACGTCAATATCGTCCCGCAGGTGCGCTACGACCGATCAAGTCAGCAGGCGAATCTGACCTTTCGCGTGGAAACCGGAGACCGTGCGAAGTATGAAGAACCAGAAATAACCGGAACTCCCGGGCAGACGCAGGAGAACATCGTACGCGCAACACACTGGAAACGGCTATATGGATTGCTCGGCTGGCAGGACGTTACAGATGGTCGTACGCGACAGGGCCTAGAGAATGTCCGGCATTATTACACGAAGAAAAGCCTGCTCGATTCACGCATTGCGCTAAGTCATCTCACATATCAGAGCGAATCAAATACGGCGAAACCGACCCTTGATATCCAGGCAGGCCGTTACGTAAGCATTCAGGTGACAGGCGCCCGGATCGGGGCGGGCAAGCTCCGGCAGCTGGTTCCGATCTTCCAGGAGCAGTCACTCGATCCGGATCTACTTAGAGAAGGACAAGAGAATATCCAGCAATATCTGGTTGCGGAAGGTTATTTCAGAGCACAGGTCAGTTACGAAGTATCGAATCGAGCGAGCGGGCAGGAGCGAACCATTACTTACCACGTCAATCGCGGAGCCAGACACAAGCTGGTTTCTATACAGCTAAAAGGAGAGCGTTATTTTTCCGCTGAAACGATTCGGGAGAGGTTGTACATTGTCGCCGCTGATTTCCCGAGATTTCCTTATGGACGCTTCAGCAATGTGTTTCTCAAACAGGATCTGCAATCGATACAGAACCTGTATGCCTCGAATGGTTTTCGTAATGCGAAGGTGACAGCACGAGTTGAAGACAGATATCAGGGAAAACACAATCATTTAGCGGTTGTTATATCGATCGACGAAGGCCCTCAGTGGTTTGTGTCGCATTTGTTCATCGACGGTGCTACCGGTGAGGATCTCGCCGCAGTACGACTGAGGATCACGTCCTCGAGCGGGCAGCCATTCAGTGAAACGAATGTAGCTTTGGACCGAGACAGCATATTGAATTACTTCTACGATCAGGGTTACATCAACGCTAGGTTTGCCTATTATGCCAGTCCAAACGGTGAGAATGAGCGAGTTGATCTCCGGTATGTGATCGATCCCGGCAAGCGCAAGTACGTGCGAAACGTACTGATTAGTGGACTCGAAACCACGAAACCGAAGCTGGTACAGCGGAGAATGGAGTTAGCGAAAGATGAACCATTGTCGCTGACGGAACAGACCGACACTCAGCGCAGGTTATACGAATTGGGGATTTTTGCCCGAGTGAACACAGCCTTGCAGAATCCCGAGGGAGACGAAGACTATAAGACGGTTCTGTACGATATCGATGAAGCGCGACATTACTCATTGAACGTCGGTGTCGGTGCTCAAATTGCAAGGATTGGAGGCGGTGTCACCAGCCTCGACAATCCCGCCGGGACGACCGGATTCGCACCGCGTGTCGCCGTCGGCTTGAGCAGGATCAACTTCCTCGGTCTGGGACAAACTGCCAGCGTACAAACGCTTTTGTCAACGATTGAGCAGCGGGCGGTTCTAAGCTATTTCATTCCACAATTCGTATCGAAGGACAGACTGAACCTGACGTTCAGCGCTCTGGTCGACAACTCAAGCGACATAAGAACCTATACTGCTCATCGCCGCGAAGGGTCCGCACAGTTAGGCCAACGGATCTCCCGCGCATTTTCCGTTCAGTACCGGCTTGTTTTCCGCAATGTGACATTGAGCAACTTAAAGATTGATCGTTTGCTCGTGCCGCTGCTCTCACAGCCTGAGACGGTGGGACTTATTGGAATTTCACTCATCCAGGACAAGCGCGACGATCCGACGGACGCTCATCAGGGGATCTACAATACGCTGGATCTCGGCTATGCCGCGGGCGCGCTCGGCTCTCAGACGCACTTTGCGCGCGGCCTGTTTCGGAACTCTACATATTATCGGATCGGGCGAGACCTGGTCTTGGCCCGGAGCACGCAATTCGGTCTCATCAGTAGAACTGGAGGCCGGCCAGACATACCGCTCGCAGAAAGGCTGTATTCAGGCGGATCCAGTTCCATCAGAGCGTTCCCGGATTTTCAAGCCGGTCCGCGCGACCTGGCGACAGGCTTCGTGCTTGGAGGTAACGCTTTACTTATAAATAATCTGGAGCTTCGGTTTCCACTTTACGGTGACAATCTCGCGGGAGTCTTGTTCGAGGATGCAGGAAATGTATACGACACTCTGAGTGACATCAGCTTCCGCTTCCGGCAACGAAATCTGCAGGACTTCAACTACATGGTGCAGTGTGTGGGTTTCGGGCTGCGGTATCGTACTCCGATCGGACCGCTTCGGCTCGATCTTTCCTTTAGCCCAAATGCACCGCGTTTTTATGGGTTGAAGGGCACGGAAGAGGATTATCTGAACGGGACGGCGATTCCGGCTGTTCAGAAGATCAACGGATTTCAATTCCACTTCTCGTTAGGGCAGGCCTTCTAATGCGAAGCGCGGCTCTTTTGTTGATGGCTGTGAGCGCCGCGCACAGCGAAATTCTAGACCGGCTTGCGCTTGTCGTTGGTCACCAGACAATTTCGGAATTGCAGCTCGACGAAGAGATTCGGGTGACCGCGTTCTTGAACAATGCCCCCATCGAGCGCACCAATGAGGACCGGCGGGCGGCGGCGGACCGGTTAGTAGAGCAGTTGCTCGTCAGACGCGAGATGGACCTAAGCCGCTACCCGTTGCCGGGCGATGCTGATGTACAGGCGTACTATGAAGCCGTGCTGCAGACGAAATCGGAAGGCGAAGATATCAATCAGTCGCTAGCCGAATATCAATTGACACCGGCAATTCTGAAGCAGCACCTCGCCCTTCAACTGACGGTATTGAGATTTATCGAGTTTCGATTCCGCCCGGACGTCGATATCTCAGATGCCGAGATCGCGAGCTCTTACCGAACGTATGTTGAGCATTGGAAGATGAGCCATGCGGGGCAGAAACCCCCATCGCTCGAGAGCTTGGGACCTACGATCAGGGAATCACTGATCGAAGAACGGACGGACCGCGTTCTGGAGACCTGGATTGAGGAAAGCAGGAAGCAGGTAAACATTGTCTACCTCGACCCTTCACTCCGATAAGAGCCGGGTAGAGATCGCAAGGCCCGCTTATGCGGTCGCGATTGCAGTGGCAGTTATAGCCTTAATTCTGTCTGCGATAGGTTTCCTCGACAGCGAGTGGCTGCAGAACCGGTTGCGAGATCAGATAATCGCGGCTATCGAGCGTGAAAGCGGAGCAACGGTTTTGATGAAGAGCTTTCGTCTTCACTGGCGGTCGCAGACCGTTCGCATAGACGGCCTTGCCCTCACGGGCCCTCAGAAGAACGCCGAAATGGCGTTCCTCAGTGCCGAGACGTTGATTGCGAAGTTTCATATCATCTCGTTGCTGCGCCGGGATGTTCGCTTAACCGAATTGGATATTCAACGTCCCGAGATCCACGTCATTATGAGGCGGGATGGAACGACGAACCTGGGTTTCTTGAAGAGCTCCAGATTAAGAAGCCGGTTGGTATACCTTCGCGCCGGCATCATCCATATCCGGGACGGTTCTCTGGACGTCGGCTCTCGACGTTCTCCATTGGCGTTTTCGGGGCAGGATCTCTCGGCAGTGATCCGATGCGAGGCAGAACATGCCGGCTGTGTCGTCGAGACCTCGATTCGTGATCTGCGGATTATCGACTATCCGCGGCTGAACGGCAGATTGGAATCGGCTATAAGTCTTGGCCCAAATGAATTGGTGGTCAGAAGCGTGCACTGGACTTCGGGTCAATCGGAGATGCGGCTAAGCGGCAGAGTGACCAGTTTTGCGGAACGGAACGTGCAGTTTCAGGTCCAGGGCCGAGTTGCTGGGCCTGACCTCGGCCTGCGTGACCTGGGCGGCGTGTTCACAGTTGACGGATCCGGTTCTTACCGCGGAATGGATGAGTGGAACTTCGACGGGCGGGCGCAAGCGCGCAATGTGGAGATACAGAAAACGCCAGTTGACGCCTCTGCACAGCTTACGGCGGACGCGCGGGGTATAGAGTTCAGGCAGTTACAGATTTACTCGTCCGGCTCCAAGTTTCTTGGTTCGGGCAAACTTGAGAAGTTCCGGGATCTCGCGGTTCGAGGACGCGTAGAGCGGCTGGACTTACACAGAGTGGCTCTACTGTTCAGCGAATACAGTATCCCCTGGACAGGCGCGTTGAACGGGCCGGTAGGTGTTCAGGCACAGGTCGAGATGCAGGGCCACACTCTTAACTTTCATGACTTGGCTGTGCGCGGAGACTTGACGATCACTCCCAGTACTGGGGCTATTCCGATTTCCGGGCAGCTCACGGGACAGTACAGCGAGCGAACGAAGGAACTGACTTTATCAAAGGCCGACGTCGCGCTTCCGCATTCGAGAGCAGCTTTCACAGGAGTAGCGGGGAAGCAGCTTGCCGGCTCGTTTGAAAGTACTGATCTGCAGGATCTGAAGCCTTTGGTTCCGACGTACGAACTGCCTGCCATCAAAAGCGGCGGGACAGCAGCTTTCGATGGGACCTTGTCGGGCGCGAGCGGAGACCTGCGCGTGGCCGGGAATGTCCATCTTACGCGTGCAAACTGGCGGGGCTGGGACCTCGATGATGCGCGAGCGAGCTTTGATGCTACTTCGACGGGGATACGGTTTGGGTCTCTGTCGCTGGCGGGGCCAACTCTGCAAGCGACGGGATCCGGTGATATCGAGCTACAGAACTGGAGTGTATCGCCAAATGCGAGCCTTTCGACGCGACTGCATGTCGCAAAAGCCGATCTGGCGCAGTTGTTC
>JAFAUR010001132.1 GCA_019243205.1 Acidobacteriaceae bacterium
TACTCGCAAGTGGTGGGGCATAACGCATTTTGCGGCGAGAAGTCCGAAGCCACGGTGCCGCGGATGGCGCTGGTGGCATCCAGGGACTTGGACCACGTATAAGCAAACAGGGCGTTCAGGTTCGAGCCGAAACGCTGGGTCAGCTTGGCGGTGAAGGCATTGTAGTTGCCGTTCGCGGCAGCCATCAGATACTGGATCCCGGAGGCTCCCCACTCGGGGTAGGGCAAGCGCCGCACTGCCGGCAACGCCGGGTTGAGAATGCCTTGATTCTCATTGAGCAAGAAAGCCAGATGGCGGCTCTGGGACCCGCTGTACCCAACTTCAGCAAGGGTAGAGCTGCCGAGAGTACGTTGAACGTTTGCGATGTACTGCATGCTGGAGCTATCGGGCAGGTGTTGGGCGGCGCCCCAGGTGAGGCCAACGGGTATTGTGACGGGAAGAGACGCAACATTAATGAAATTGGTGTAAGTGAAGGTGGGCGCGGCCCAGGTGGACGGTGCCAGCGTGGTTGCGCGGCCACCCATGCCGCGCGCCAGATCAAAAATCGAGTTCTTACTTTCCTGGGAATAGAAGATCCCGAAACCAGTACGAATGACCCACCGGGCATTCGGGCTGTAAGCAACGCCGAAACGCGGAGCGAAGTCGCCGTAATTGGTATTAATCAAGCGGCTGCCCAGGCGGCCGTCTCTCACCGTCTGCAGGGGCGGCGACCCCGGGATGCCCCCATTGGCCGCCCAGTAGGGCTCGTAACGGAAGTTGATGCCGTCGTAAAAATCTCCCGTACCTGTGCGAACGTACACCGGGTGCAAGGCGAGGTTGGGTACGTTGGCCTGATTGGGCAGCGGCTGTTGAAGCTGAACGTTAGGCTCGAGGCCCTCTTTATCCAAGAGCGGCTGCGCAACTTCCCAGCGCAATCCTAGCGTGAGGGTCAGTTTGGAACTGACATGCCACGTGTCGTCGAGGTAGGTGGCCCATTCGCTGTTGCGAAAATCGGCCTTGGCGAGAGAGACAGCGATGATGGCATCGTAGGTATCGCCCAACAGAAAGTCTGCGCCAGTGTAGCCGCCGCTACCGCCACCCGTCGGAGTGACCTGATTGGTGTATTGGCTGCTGAAATAAAACTGCCCACGGGGGAATTCGTTCCCGACTTGTGGAAACTCGTTGTACCGGTATTCCCCGCCGAAGCGGAGCGAGTGGCGTCCGATAATCCAGGAGAAATTGTCAACGCCTTGGAAATACTTGTCACTGATCTGAAAGGGGCTGCTGGTGGGATTGCCGAAGCTGGCGAGATTCTGGGCCAGTGAGATGTTGGGAATACCCCACGAATTCGGATCCGTAGGTACGATGGGCGTGCCGAGTTCCGCGTTTACGTTTTCTTTGCCCGCCAGTTGCTGGGTGATGTTGTTGAACAACGAGTTGTAGCCGAAGCGCGCCTCGTTCACTTTCGTGGGTGAAAACGTGCGCACGTTCGACAGCATCCATTGATCGGCCAGCGTGTATAGCGTTTGTCCGTCGACTGTGATCTGGCCGGTGTTCAAGATGGTTGATTCTTCGTTGCGGCTGTAGCGTCCGAACCACTGCGAGGTGGAACTCTCAGCGAAATCGATGCGCGCGGTCAGGGTGTTTCTGTCGGTTGGGATGTTTAAACCGTACTGATAGTTGTTGTATGGCAAGCCCGGAGTAGTTTGTGGAAGATTCGGTAAGGGATACCATTTGCTAAGCAGAAGGGTGGATTGCGGACTGATCATGCTGGGAGGGATGATGTTTCCGGCGAAAGGCTGCTGCGACGCTACAACTTGGGCCAGGGTGCTGCCCGTTCGCGTGGTCGGATTGTAAAGCGTGTAGCCATACGGCAGGATGGAAGAGAAATCACCGCCCCGCATGGCTGCCGGCAATGTCGTGATGATGGTGGGAGTGGTCTGGCGGGATTGGTATTCTTCAAAATTTGACATGAAGAAAAGGCGGTTTCTGCCGTTGAAGATTTTGGGGATCAATACCGGGCCGCTCAATGTGAAGCCGTACTGATTTTGCCGGTAAGGGGCTTTCACCGGGGGCGGATTGGTGGGGCTCCGCGTGGCTGAGGCGAAGTCGTAAGGTTCGGCATCGAGAACATCGTTGCGAAAGAACTCCCAAAGGGCTCCATGGAATACGTTGGTGCCCGGTTTGGTCGCGGCGTTGATCTGACCGAGTTCGCGCCCGAACTCGGCTGGATAAATCCCCGACTGGACCTTGAACTCCTGAAGCGCGTCGACGGAAGGCTGGAGGATGTAGGTGTTGAAATCGACGTCGGTGTTCGTGATGCCGTCGAGCGTATAATTCTCCCACGTGGAGCGCCCGCCGGTGACCGCGATGGTGAGCGCGGCTCGCGTGCCACCGAGCCGGCCAGAAGCCTGTGCAGCCGGAACAAAGCCCGTAGTTACTCCGGGACTGAGAGAGACGAGACTGAAGTAACTGCGGCCGTTCAACGGAAGGTCCGTAATGCGCTTCTCTTCAATAACGGTGCCGACCGTTGCGGTTTCGGTACTGAGTGCTGCCGCATTGGCTGCGACCTCTACTGTTTGCGTGGAATGGCCCAGTTGCAAGGTGAAATCGATGCGCGCGGTCTGCTGCACCTCTAGAACAATGTTCGATTTCACCGTGATATCGAACCCCGGCGCCGCAACCTTTACGTCATAAGTGCCCGGCACCAAGTCGGGGAAAACGTATCGCCCCGAGGTATTCGTTCTCGTTTCGCGCGATACGTTGGTGGCCATGTTGGAAACCGTGACAGCGGCGTTTGGCACCGCCGCACCGCTTTGATCACTGACATCGCCAGTAATCTCTCCTAGAGTCTGGCCGAAAGCGATCCCACAAAAAAGATACAGGGACGCCGTTATCGCTCGTGCTATTCGCATCGTTCCCCCCGCTTTCACTGCACAGTTGCTGTGCTGTGGTGCTGCAACTAGCAAGACAGTTTATCCAAAATTAGAGGAGATGGCTCGATTAAACCGAGGCAGTCTCCGACGGTCTGGCTAGCAACTTCACCGGAGCGAACCCTTTCGTTTGGCGTAATGGCTAGCTGAGTTGGCGACAAGCTGTTTCACTCGAAGGCGTGTGTTCGGCAGGAGCTGGGTTGGAGGCAAAAATCTGCGGGCGGCCAACAAGCGGGCCTATCGACGAACGCGCCACGGTCGGCCTCACTCGCCCGAGCAAGCGAGGGGACTGGAGTCGGTAGGTACCGGCCAGGGCTGCCATGATTCCAGCGACGTTTTACGCGCAAGCCGGAGAATATCCGGCGGATCACTCCTGACAAACGTGCTTCCGCGCCGCGATTTCAATCTCGCTTCAGCTCACGTCTTCGCAATTACGACCTCGCCTAGAGCTAATACAAAAAACTACGAAAAAACGAAGCCGGACCCGAATTATCTACCGCGTGCATCGCCAAGGTTGGAGCGATGCTCTGAGGAAAGTTCGAACGCCGCGCGATCGAACGATCGCTGGAAGCTGCATCGTCCGAATTGCCGACAGCTCAGTCACAGTTGGTACGGGGACTAGTGAGCGACTCCACATCTACGGCTAGCGCGTTTTTACGGCAACGTGGCGTGGCGATGAGTTTGGACGATTCCTAAACACATACTACGCGTTCGGAATCCGTCTAGTTTCCCCGGGTGGACGACAATCGGCCCACAGTTTGCCAATTCGCGCACCGCAAGCCTCGTTGTTCCGCACAGCTTGAGTAGAAGACCTCGACTGACTATAATTTCGCGTATTCTGCTCTGGCCTGTTTGAGCACGGGGATCTCCGCGTCGGCATCTTTCCAGAGCGTGAGGAAATCCTGATACGCTTTTTTGGCCTTGGCCCTGTCGCCCGCGACAACGTATGCTCTGCCCAATTGCAGGTGCGCTAGAGCGCCTATGGGATCCGCGAGAACAATGCCGCGATGATTGAGAACCTTTTCGAATTCCGCGGCCGCCTCGCGCCCCTGCTGTGCTTCCAGGTACGCCTGACCACGCACGTACGCGGGATAAAGCCCTCCGAACTGCGCAAAAAATTTTGTGCCCGGCATCGCGAAGTCATAGGGAATCGCCGTTTGCAATCGATCGATCGCGTCCGATGGCGCTTTGTTCTGGAGGGCCAGGAGCGCGCGCAGCGTGGGAAGATACTCGAATTGAACGGGAGTATCCTCAGGGAAGCGTTTCGCCAGGTCCTCTGTGATCCGTACGGGTTCGGCGCGATCGCCGGTAAACGCCAACGCAAAGGCCGCGGCATACTCCACATCGCGCCCTTTTGCAAGGTCGAGTGCTGATCGGGCCCGTGCCCGAGCCCGGGCAGCGTTGCCGAAATGCGCCTCGCACACGGCCGCCGCGGCTTCGTAAATCGCGGCCATCTCTCGCCTGCCGGCCTGCTGCGCCAACGCGATTGCATGCTCCCACATGGTCCGAGCCTGCCGCATTCGTCCGGAACGGGCCAGCACCAGCGCCTGATTGTGGAACATCCAGTCCTCGGCATGCTCTCCAGCAGCACGCTCCACTTCGCGCTCCATACCCGCCTGGTCGCCCTTCAGAAACGCGAGATAGTAACGCGTGACCAACATTTCCGGGAGTTCCTGTTTGTGGTCCGCCGCGCGGCGCAATGCATTCTCGGCCTCTGTGAACCGGTCGAGCGAAAGATAATGGAGGGCAACCGTGTACCCGAATGCCATATACGGATATAAGCGAATGACGTCTTCGCCGGCCTGAATTCCTCTCGCATATTGGCCCGTGCCTAATGCAGCCCAGCCCCCGATAATGGCTAGGGCATCGGAATCGCGAGGATACGTCTGCACCCACGCTTCGAGCGTCTGCAACTCCTTCTGCAGGTTTCCAGTTACCTCGCGGTCGTAGAGCATAACGATGTACCGCCTCTCCCGGTCACTGACGCGATCGCGAAGTCCATAGGCTATGCGCACTTGCTCAGCTCCCAGATCGGTTTGACCCATGTTCCACAACATAAAGCCGAGTTGGGCGTGCGCCATCGCGAACTGCGGATCGATGGCGATGGCCTGCTGAAAGTGCGCGATCGAGGCCGCACCACCGTGCGCGAAAATGGCGATCCTCCCCGCGCTGTACGCCTTAAGAGCTTCGAGAGACGGCGTAGTTGCCTCTTCCAGGGGCGTCGAGTGCTCGTGGACAGTGGCCAGCGACTCGCCCAGGCGCGTCCTGATTTGAACTGCAATTCGGCTCAGCGCCTTCAGGACC
>JAFAUR010001139.1 GCA_019243205.1 Acidobacteriaceae bacterium
GCGCCAGCCGGAGGTCAGAGATTCCGTCGTGAAGGCGTTCGCGAACCACGCCGGGATCTCCCCAAAGCACTGGAGCCGGCATTCCAGATGGCGCGATGTGTTTCGAAATAGCCGCGAACATCTGACCCACGAAGCCTTCCGCGGTCCAGTTCGCCATTGCGATGATTCCGCCCGGACGGCAAACACGAATCAGTTCCGCTGCGACGAGTCCAGGCTGCGGTGCAAACATCGCACCGATCAGGCTGGTAACCACATCGAATTTACCCTCATCGTAGGGAAGGCACTCCGCATCTCCTTCTTCGAACGTGACCTGAAGACCCTCGGCGTCCGCGCGGGCACGTGCTTTGTCCAACCAATTTGTCGCGATGTCGCAGCCCGTTACCAAAGCACCATTTCGCGCCGCTATGAGCGCGAGTTGTCCTGCTCCGCAGCCGACATCGAGCAACCGAGTGCCGGGCGCGACTCTGAGCCGGTCGAAAAATTCCTTCGCGCCCTCTTCCAAATATTGAGAGAACAGGTTGTAGTCACCGGCCATCCAGGTGGTCTTTAGACGATTCTTCAGATCGGACGATGGATGTGTGGCGTGGCTTGCAGTTGCACTTGTGCTCATCTATAAATTCCTCCTAACTCCTGGCGTAAGTTCTTTCGCCTGTATCTACAATGCGGTTTCGGAGTGGTTGAATACTTGATCGGACGTTCAGTATCCTTGGCAGAAACGACCAATCCGTTGGACAAGATGGACGTGCTTTCCGAAGTGCTGCGACTGGTAAAACTCGAAGGTGCGCTGTTCTTTAACGCCGAGTTCTCAGCACCGTGGTGCCTGAATACCGCGCAATCCAATGTGCTTGCGCCGTTTCTCTCGCCTTCAGCAAAGCACCTGATCATCTATCACTTTGTTACGGAAGGGCGAGCCTACGCCCGTATGTTGGATGGACGGCGAGAGGAGTTGTTCGCCGGCGACATCGTTGTTTTTCCGCACGGTGATGCGCATTACCTCGGCAATGGGTTGCCGGAACAGCCTGTGGATGCGTTACGAACGTTCGCGGAACACTTGAAACATGGCATGAAGCTGGTGCACTTTGGCGGAGCCGGTGAAGTGACCCAATTCGTATGTGGTTTCTTAGCGTGCGACCCGCGGTTATGCGATGTTGTCCTGGCTGCGTTACCGGCAATTCTCAAAGTTCACGTATCCGACGAAGTTTCCGGGCAATGGATTCGGAATTCCATCCGGTTCTCCGTGGACGAGGCGGACGGGGTGACGGCGGGCAGTAATCTCGTGCTGGCGAGATTGTCGGAAGTCTTATTCGTGGAAACGCTTCGACGTTATATCAATTCTTTGCCCGCCGAGCAAACGGGTTGGCTTGCGGGAGTGCGAGATCCCATCGTCGGGAAGGCTTTGGCGTTGATGCACGAAGAACCGGCGCGTCCGTGGACGGTTGAGCTTTTGGCCCGGCGTGTTGGAGCTTCGCGTACGCGGTTTGCCGCGCACTTTCGATATTTGTTGCGGCAATCGCCCATGGCTTACTTATTAAGTTGGCGACTCAAATTAGGTGCGGACATTCTTCTATCGAAAGACAACAGTGTGGCGGAGATCGCGGCTGCGGTCGGCTACGGATCCGAAGCAGCCTTCAATCGCGCTTTTCGGCGAGTATTTGACTGTCCACCAGCACAGTTTCGCCGAACCCGGAGAGCTGAACTAGGTAATCCCGTCGCCGCCGCTAATGAACAGCCATACGCCGAAACCGCATGACTGAAGACCTGGGCGCCGTTTGGTCGTTTGCTCGCGCAGCCGGTCCTGACACGAACTTTGCAGCCTGACCGCCTGAAAGATCTCAGGGTATCTACTAACACAGTTTCGCTGAAACCGGGCCTTTGAGAAAAGAAAGCGGGATTCTCGATCAAATCGCGAAATATTCTACCCGCATCTAGAAACCTGAAAGGAACCAAACTATGCATTCCATGAACAACCTCAAGAAGCTGAGGAAAAAAATCAAGACTCTATACCATCTGGCAAACGTGACTATCCTGAGTGTGGCGCTACTGGGCTTCCCGGCAGCCGCACAGGTTCTCGATGCAACCGCCACTATGACAGACCCGTCGGAGTCGGCGCACACGGGTCACGAAGGTGCCGCTCCGGCAAAGCTCGTGGAAGTTGTTCGCATCGCCACGCAGCAATTCATTGATGTCAACGCTGCTGTCGCCGCCAATTATCACCCGTACCTTGGCTGCGTTAGCGGTCCCGATCACGGCGCAATGGGCGTGCATTATGTGAACCTCGATCTCGTTGGTGACGGCGAGCTCGATGCCTCCCGTCCGGAAGCGTCAATTTACGAGCCTTCGAAGGGCGGTTTGCGGCTCGTAGGTGTCGAGTTTATTGTGGTCGCCGCGACTTGGCTGGCCCATCACAGCGCGCCGCCAGTGCTCGAAGGTCAAACGTTTCAGTTCATCGACAGCCCCAACCGGTACGGATTGCCCGCCCATTTCGAACTGCATGTCTGGGCGTGGTGTGACAGCCCAAACGGTGCTTTCGTGGATTGGAACACACGGGTGACCTA
>JAFAUR010000048.1 GCA_019243205.1 Acidobacteriaceae bacterium
GCGCACCTCCGGTTGGGCATAACGCTCGAAGCGAAGGCTGGCTTCATTCAGCAGTTCCGCGGTCATGGTTAAGTAGCCTTGGGTGGAGGCGACGTCGACATGCCCAAGATAGGTCGCCAATTGCGGCAGCAACCGTTGGACGTCTGCGCCGGCGCGATACCAGGCAATCACCCGATGAACGGCTGCGGAGTGTCGAAGGTCGTGGATGCGAGGCTGGTATGGCGCGGTGGCCTCCCGCCGAATCTCCGCGGCTTGTCGAAGCCGGCCAAAGAGTTTGCTCACCCGCTTGTAGTCCAAATGAAGGCCGGTGCGCGTCGCAAGGAAAGCCGAGGCCTGGCCGGCCAACAACGGAAGCCGACCGCGCTCGGAGCGATAATCGCTCAAAACCGTCGTCAGCCGCGGACCGATGGGCACCAGTCGCGTCTTAAAGAACTTGGCATCGCGTACCCGCAGCACGCGATTCTCCAAGTCGACATCCGCTAAAGTGAGCGAGAGGGCCTCTCCGACCCGCATGCCCGTGCCGTAAAGAAGGAGTAACAGCGTGCGCATGGTGGAGGCCAGCAGCGGCGAAAGGGGTGTTTGCAGCAGGTCGGTGGCCGCTAACAAGCGCTTTAGCTCCTCAACCGTGTAGATGTACGGAGTCAAGGGAGTCGGGGGCCTCGGAATGTCCGTGGGCAGCGGAGAGATCGTCGTAAATCCGCGGCCGATCGCATAACGGTAGAAGCCTCCAAGGACTCGGTGGTTTTCCCTCCAGCGAGCGGTGATCGGGCCCGTTCCGGCGATAAAGGCAAGGACCGATTCAGGCTTGACCTCCGTGAGGGCGATGTCGCCCATGGCGCGCTTAAACGCTCGGAGTACGGCCGCTTGGGATCGAAAGCGCATCCCCAAGGACTGCTTATAATCGATGTAGGCTTCGACGAGCGCGTGAAGGTTCATGAGAGTTCCCCCAAATCGAAGGCCGCCACTTCACGCAAGCCCAGCAGATCCACCTTGGCATAAACCCGGGTGGCCGAAGTGCTGCGAGGTCCGAGATGATCGCCGATCTCTTTGAGCGACAACCTTTGCGCCACCAATCGAGCCGCACAGGCGTGCCTCAGACTGTGGGGCCCGTGATGAGCGCATTGGACGTTGAGCGCCTTCAACCTCGCGGCAACCAGGTCATACAGGCCGCTCCGTGAGAGCGGCCGATACGGTGACACCAGCGTCAAGAAGATCTCACGATGCGACGTCAGCGGGCGGACCGACCGCAAATAATCGCTAAGGGCCCGGCCAACCGAAGGCAGCAGCGGGTACACTTGTGCCTCGCGCCGTTTGGCACGCGGGATGCGCAGCTGGTCATGCTCCCAGTCAATGTCCTCGAGCCGAAGCGTTGCCACTTCGCTTGCGCGTAAGCCGTAGATGGCGAACAGCATCAGGATGGCACGGTCCCGCACATCGGTGGACCGATTCACATCCAAGGCCGCAAAAAGCCGCCCCACCTCTGCCCAGGTGGGGCCAGCGGGCAGTCCCCCCTGCGCATAAAGCCGCGGACCTTGAATGGTTTGTGCCAAATGCCGCGGGCCCCATCCCTCTTGGGCCCCGTAGCGGAAAAAGGCCCGCAGGGCGGCTACCACGTTGTGAAGGGTGACCCGAGCCCATCCCCGGCCGTTCCCAAAAGCAAGATAGGCATCAATATCGCTGGCCTGGACGCTGGCGAGCGGCCGTCCGATGGGACCATACCAACGAAGGAACTGGCGGATGATTTTGCGAAAACAATAGATGCTGCTGTCGGTAAGGCCGCGCTGCTGCTTGGCCCAATCGCAGTATTCAAGCAATCGTGAGCCGAACGGAATTTGCACACTGGGTTCGCAGAGATAACCGAGATACCGGAGCCAGGCGCAAGCGTGTCCCAGCAGCCGTTTGCGCGTCGAGAGCAAGTCGAGATTCGGGCCACCCGTGTCCCCCCGATGCTGACCATCGGCGACAAGCGCTCGTAATTGGTCGATGGTGACTTGTAAGTCAGTGCCCGATTTGAGCTTACGGGCGATCCAGAGCAAGTCATGGGCTTTGCGTAATTGTAGCGAACGGGAGTCGCCTCGCTGCTCGCAATAATCCAGATATCGAGCTCGCTCTTCAGCAAACGGCGCTGTCAGATAACGGGCTCTCGTTGAGGCACGCTGGAAGAGTTGATCAAACATGGCTGAACCTCCCCCAAAACCAGGGGACGTCGGCCACCGGAAGGGCAAAACTTATGTGCCGTCAGTATCAAGAAGATGCTTTGATCGCCGGCAGTTCCGAAACCCTCGCAACATAAATTTCACCAACACATAAGGCGCTAAAGATCGTTACGTGATGCTCTCCCCCAAGCTGTTGGAGCTCTTGCGCGCCTGGTGGCGAGCGGCCCGGCCCAAAGGTTGGCTCTTCCCGGGCCATCGGCCTGACGGCTCGCTCACCAGTGACGCCGTGGAGCAAGCCTGCCGTCAGGCGCATCGACGCTGCGGCATCGCCAAACCGATTACCCCCCATTCACTGCGCCATGCATTTGCAACTCATTTACTGGAGGCCGGCACCGACGTGCGCTCCATCCAATTGTTACTGGGTCATCGCAGCCTGGCCACCACGGCCCGCTACTTGCGCATCGCCACCACCAAAGTGTGTTCGGCCCAAAGCCCGCTCGACCTGCTGCCCAAGCCGCTGGGCCCCCTCCAGCCCCAACCCGCTGCCCCGCAATACTTCTAAAGCGCCGGGCCATGGATCGGCCGCAGTGGGAGGTGGCGGAGGTGTTTCGCCGCTACGGAGAAGCCTACCGTCAAGCGCACGATGAGTCGCTCTCGACGGCGCAGCGCCGCGTCATGAGCGCCCTCGAGTGTTGCCGCACGGCGGCGCTCGGGGGTCACCTGGAGCAGTGCGACCAGTGCGGCCATCAGCGCCCGGCTTACAACTCCTGCTCGGAT
>JAFAUR010000101.1 GCA_019243205.1 Acidobacteriaceae bacterium
ACACTTACTTCCGGAAGTTACAGTAGTACAGTTGTCCTGTATCGGTAATCGCACCACGTTCCCGCATGAGAGCGCTCTCAACAGTGCAGCGCAAGCCTGGCGAGACATGACGCAATCAGCACGTACATCTGTCGTGTCCGGCTTTACGAAATCCATTTCAGGACGCGGATTACCCCATCTCGGCGCCCTGCTTGTGCCCTGACACACCACTTCGGTTCTCGATTTCCTGCCGATTCGTCGCGTAGTATTGATACGCGCGCCACAACATCTCTTCGTTCGTAAGCGCTTTTCCGATCATTCTTGAGGACATGACCGATCCGAACTTATGGTCCGACAGACCGGTTTGCTTCACCGGACAGGTCGGTTTTGCTTCATGACGTATGCAATAACTCAGATCAGGCCATAGGGAGGAATGGGCGGCAGTTACCGGTTGGAAATGTCCTTCTTCTGGTCGCTCGCGTGATATCAAAACCTATGCAATGCTTGTGGCGGCCAGACCCTGGGGCGGCGTTTACAATTGAGAATGCGACGATGACTGTTGCAGATCACGTAAGCTCTCCAGCTGCAATTACCGAGAGAAATGCTCGTCAGCGACTGCGCATCGTTTGTCGCTGTTGTGTTCTTGCGCTCGTTGCGTGCCAGCTTTGGGTCGGACGTTATGTAATCGATGCCGATGGTACTGCGTATGTAGACGTGGCGCGCGCTTGGCTCCGTGGCGACTGGCTTCATGCGCTGAACCCTTATTGGAGTCCGCTCTACATCTGGCTACTCACTGGTGCGTTCGCGATTTTCCATCCGTCAATGCATTGGGAGTTGCCTCTTGTACACGCGGTGAACTTCCTGGAATTTGTGGCGGCCTTCGCCGCCTGGGAATGGCTGGCTGCCGAATGGGAACTCTGGCAAGGCCCTCCCGCGCGCCCCCGCCTGGTTGATATCACAGGATATTGCGTACTTCTATGGGCGGGTCTGCGTCTCACTGACCTCTGGTGGTTTAGCAATGCTGACACGTTAGTTATGGCTTTGCTCCTAGCCGCCACTGCCATCCTCGTTCGCGTACGCCGGGGAGTCGCCACTCATAGGGACTTTGTTCTCTTCAGTCTTGTGCTCGGCGCGGGATTTCTCGCCAAGGCGGCATTCTCGACGGTGATCCCCGTTTTCCTGGTCGTACTTGCATTCTTACTTCGGTCTTGGCTCAATCGACGCATCCTCACGGTAGTCCTGGTGACATGTGCGATGGTTTGCCCGTTCATCGCGGCGATCTCTATCGCGAACGGACGCTTCACTATGGGCGACAGTGGGCGCCTTAATTATTCCTGGCAGGTCACGGGCATGAGCGTAGAAGGCTACAAAGAAAATGCGCAATCGCCAGGTCCTGAAATTCAACATCCGATACGCGTGTTGATGCAACAGCCTCGTGTGCTTAGTTTTGACCGGCACGTTGTCGGCACATTCCCCATCCACTCGGATGTCGCTTGGTGGTGTGCCGGATACCCGGTTCGATTCGATAAAGCGAGGCAGTTAATGATTCTTTGGTCAAATATCAAGTTCTCAGTTTATGCATTCAGATGCCCGGCGCTCCTGTTACTGCTGCTCGCGTTGGTGTACGGGGCCTCGGGAGTCGCGAGCCGCTTTGCTCGCGCTTGGTTTGTCTGGCTTCCCGGCTTGCTTTTTGCGGCGGCTTACACGCCGGTCTTTTCGGATTACCGATATCTGGCTGCCAGCTACGCTGTCGTCGGCTTTGCCCTGATCGCTGCGGCGTGGCGAACAGAAATTCCCCAACGCGTTGCTCGCGTAGCAGTCTGGGCCATTCCGTTGATTACCGCTGTGGCCCTCATGGGTGCTGATTTCCGCCACATGCTCCCACAACTGATCCGTGATACCGCTGGACAAGGAGCACCCCGGGATTACGAGAACATACAAGTCGCGGAAGCTATGCGGCGCGTTGGATTAGAGCGAGACGACCGAGTAGCCTATATCGGCTATGACTTGGCTGCCGCGCATGTTGGGCTGGAGGAAGCTCACATTGTTGCGGTAGTCCCCGAAACAGTTACGCACGATGACAAGATCTGGGGGCGCCCCTTGAACTTTACGTTTCCCAAGCAAGACGAATTCTGGCGTAGTAGTCCGGAAGTGAAGCAGCAAGTCTTCAGCGTTTTTCGTAGCGTTGGCGCAAAATGGGTCTTCGCCGACACGGTACCGAAATGGGCGGATATAACCGGATGGACCGTAGCCGGAGGCTCGCACAAATTCCGGAACACTGATCGCCCGTACACTTACTTTCGGAAATTAGATTAACCACCTATACATACAAACATCGAAGTGAAACTAGTAACTGGATCTTCGCCGCTCACTCCTCTTTTATTACTCCAGATCGCATTAACGATTGCCTGCCTCGCCATCGCTGTATTCCGCCCGGGAATTGGGGATCGTTTTTTCTCATCAATCGAGGACGTCCTGCGTCGCATCGCTCACCGACGACTCGCACCCGTCCTGGTCGTCGGAATTCTTCCGCTGGCCTTGCGAGCGCTGCTGCTGCCGGTGTATGCCGTACCCACGCCTTCCGTTCATGACGAATACGGCTACTTGCTGCAAGCCGATACCTTCGCTTCCGGAAGGCTGACCAACCCTACTCCTCCATCTCCAAGGCATTTTGAATCGATCTACATCCTCACCAAACCCACATACAACTCGCAATATCAGCCAGCCCAGGGAATGCTGCTCGCATTCGGCACGTGGCTTGCGAACTTGCCTTGGCTTGGAGTATTACTCAGCATGGGGCTGCTCGCGGCGCTGTTTTACTGGATGCTCTGCGCATGGCTATCTCGTGTGTGGGCACTCGTGGGCGCTTTATTGGCCATCTTTCAATACGGCGTCCTTTCCTACTGGATGAATAGCTATTTCGGCGGAAGCATTCCCGCAATCGGCGGAACGCTCGTCCTCGGGGCCCTTCCACGCTTACGTGCCCACGCCAGAGCTCGGGAGGCCGTACTGTGCGCTATAGGCATAGTGATCCTGATGAACAGCCGTCCGGTAGAAGGGGCGTTACTCCTTTGCGTCAGCGCCGGAGCTCTTTTTTATTGGGTATTTATTCAACGGTTGGTGCCATTTGACGTGAGTTGCCGTCGCGTATTCGGCCCCATCGCTGCAATCGTGATTCTCGGGGCTGGTTTTGACTTGTATTACAACTACCGTGTTACTGGAAAGCCGACGGAAATGCCGTATATGTTAAGCCGGAACCTATATGGAACCGTGCAGGGCTATTTCTTCGAGAAACCCTACTACGTCAAGACTGCCATGCCAGGCGACATCCGCATGGAATATGAAAAGCAGCTCGAAAACCATGCGCGCCGGAACTCGTCACGCGGCCTGGCTCTGGCCACCGGCGGCAAGATCCGCACGTTCTGGAATTTCTATCTGGGGCCCGCACTTACTATACCGCTCCTTCTGTGTCCATTTATCTGGCGAGGCCCTAACATGGGAATCGTCGCCGTTTCTCTGGTGCTGGTCGGCTTTGAAAACCTGACCTTTCATGCATATCAGCCGCATTACACGGCGCCAGTAGCAGGCCTGGTTCTGCTCATGGTCGTACTTGGATTCGAGCGCCTGCGCCGGCTCCGCTCCGCAGGACTGTTCTTATCCCGGACACTGCCGATCGTGTGCGCTCTCGGTTTGCTTATTCCGATGTCGGGACGTTTCATCCAGTCTGAACTGCCGCAACACTTTTCCGGGTTGGCTCATTTCTGGGCGTCCGAGTTCCAGTCCACCTGGCCGCGCGAGCAACTCCGAGCACAGTTACTGAACGAAGGTGGGAAAGACTTGGTATTCGTCCGCTACCGGTATCCCGAGCACAATTTGGATAACGAATGGGTGTTCAATCGCGCGAACCTGGATGAGGCAAAGATCATCTGGGCCCGGGAGCTGGATTCTGAATCGAATCTTCGCCTCATCGAACGTTTCCCTGGGCGTAGAATCTGGCTTGGCGAGCCCGATCTCAGACCACCTCGAATTGGGCCCTATCCGCCTGCGATTGCAGCCCCGCTGGAGCCTGTAAAATCAATGATCTCGCGTTAGGTCAGGACTCGAACACAGTCGCAAGCGCCCGCTGCGCTTCTCGACGAATTCGGGTCTGGTTGGGCTTGTTACCCACGGCTTTGCGTTTTGGAGTCCCGAGTTGTCCTCTAAGGACGTCCGATGCGAGTTTTGCCGGCGAGTTTTTCCTGTGCCTCGAGAAACGGCTTGGTCTTGGGATTCTCAGCATTCCACTTCGGCTCCACAGAGCTGTTTGCCAGGCGCAACACACCAAGTGCGATCATCCGGTCCACTCGCGCCATGTTGTCGTAGTCGATCTTTTGCCACTCGTCGCCTGCCCCGTGATAATCGGGATAATCGAAAGCAACAGTGAGTGTGTGCGCGGGAACGCCCTGTAAGGCCAAAGCAGCGTTATCGCTCCGGACGAAATACGCGTCGCTTGCTTCTTTGTCCAAATAGACCTTTACACCCGTATCGCGTCCTGCCTTCACGAAATAGCTGGTCACATCGGAATAATCGAATCCAGTCAGGCTGGCCGTATTCACTTGTGGCCCGTTGGTCGAATCCGTTCTGCCCACTTGCTCTAAGTTCACATCTGCGATCGTCTTTGCAATCGGGAACGCCGGGTGTTCACCGTAGTAATGCGATCCTAGATCCCCGCGCTCCTCTCCGAAGAACGTTATGAACACGATGCTTCGCTTAGGGCGTTGTTTCAACTTCGCAAGGGCCTTGCCGATCTCTATGACTGAAACCGTGCCGCTGCCGTCGTCATTCGCTCCGTTGTACACGCGATCCTTCGCACTTTGGCCCTTGGCCGGAGCCCCCATATACCGGGCTGTTTCGATCGTCCCGATGTGATCATAGTGGGCGGTGACAAGCACGTATGTGTCTTTCAGCCGGGGGTCTTCGCCCCGCAAAACGGCGATCACGTTCTTTACTGTGACTCTGTGATCTTCGGCAGCCGGGATATCCAGCGAAACGGAGCGGCCATCCGCCGGATGTTC
>JAFAUR010000225.1 GCA_019243205.1 Acidobacteriaceae bacterium
GCGCGAGCGTGATCGCATTGACCCGGTCCTTGACTGCAAGTTGGCCGGCGACTGGGAAGCGCGCGATCCGATGAGCGAGCGACTTGACGAACTGATCCAGCATCGCGGCGGGCAACGCACGGTTGATCCATCCGTACCGCTCAGCCAACTCGGCGTCGTAGTCTTCCGCACTCAGCATCACCTCCAACGCCCTTCCGCGACCCATGAGTCGCGCGAGATGTTGGGAGGCGCCGCCGCCCGGAAGCGCACCTAGCGCCGGCTCCGGCTGACAGAAGATTGCCGATTCCCGTGCGGCAAAACGCATATCGCACGCCAGCACGAACTCACTGCCGGCCGCGCGTACGCGACCCTCGATCTCTGCGATGGTGACGAGCCGGCTTGCGCTGAGATGCCGAAACAGTAGTGCAATCGAAGCTTCGCCGGTCAGCTTCGCCGCTTCGTGTCGGTACTCTTTGATGCGCTTTACATCGACGTGAGAAATGAAATAGTCGGGGTCGGCACTCTTGAATACAAGTACTCTGATGGTGTTGTCGGCCTCAGCCTGTTGAATGAGCGAGACCAGATCGCGAACCAGTTCCGGTCCCAGAAGGTTCATGGGCGGCGCAGAGATTTCCGCGAACAGGACGGCTCCTTCTCGATTTACATTGAGTGTCTCGAGGTTCATTGCAGTTCTCCGAAGGTTCCTACTGTTGGCTTCCGACAATCCACGTGCCAGGTCCTACGTCAACCCTGCACGCAATGCGCGGTCTCATGCGGTTGCGTGGTTCTCGGTCCAGTCAGCCGATTTGCGAGCCGCGCGGCTGCGGCAATGGTAATTCGACGCCAGTCACGGGTTGTCAAATCAGGCAGCTCATCCGTGGCCCCAAGTTCGTTCAGCCAGTCGTCAGCTGCGAGTTCCCCCTCCTCCGAACCATATGCCTCGGTAACCGCAATCATAAAAGCCCCTAGTTCGCGTTGTGCCAGATTCATCAACTGGAAGAGGTGTGGAACGTCGCTGTGCATCCGTCTGCTCCGTCATCTCTCACTCGCCTGGCGTGCGGCCAACCGTTTGCTGCAATTCCGCTTGAGCAAGCATGTAGGCCAGTTGAGCTTGCAAGAGATCTGCCTGGGCTTTGTAGCTAGCAGCCGAAGCCGCTCGCCGCGTGGAAACGAGCACGACGCCCTGTTTCAACTGATTTTCGGCAACACGCTCGCTTTCCGTACGAAGTCTGACCACTTCGGAGGCGACCTGAAGCAAGTTCCTCGTCCTCTCTACCTTGTTTGCACTCTGCTCAATCTCGACTGCGACCGACTCCTTCAGACGCTCCAAGTTCTCCTGGGCATGGGCGAGTTGCGTTTCGCGTTGCCGCACCAACGAGCGTCGCTTCCCGAAATCAAACACGTCATAATTCATCACGAATCCGAATGTTCCGAAATTGTGGACCAGGAACGGAACACCGTTCTGGTAGCTTTGCTTCGCAAACACAGCGATGTCGGGAATGTAGCCGGATTTGGCTGACGCAACGGCCGCCTTGGCCTGTTTAACCGTTTCCATTCCAGATGTAATCTCAGGATTTGTTTCGAACGCGATTTTGAAAAGTTCCTCACGCGAAAGTTCGGTAGGGGTGTTCACTTGCACCGGACTCAAAATAAGTTGGGTATCGAGCGGGAGTCCCAGCAGGTCGTTCAATTCGGCCTTCAGATCAGCCAAGCGAAGATCGATGGTCAAAACCGATTGTTCGCTTTGTAGGAGCGCCGCCTTGCCATCGAGTACGTCCACATTGAGAGCACTCCCGTCGCGCACGCCTTGTTGTGCCTCCATTAGCCGGCTGTTTGCGTAGGCTCGGTCCTGCTCTGCCGCGTCCTTCTGAAGCTGTGCAATCAATATCCCGTAGTAGGCTTCATGGACCTTTACGGCAACCTGGTTCTGCAGTTTTTTAACGTCCTCCCGCGACGCCACTACCACAGAGGCGGCAACCCGATGCTCCTGTCGTATGCGAATCAGCGGTGTCAGCGGCTGGGTGAGACTTGTTCCGATGGTCTCAGCAGTTAAATCTCCTTGGCCGATTACCACGTCATGCGATGGGACCACAACGGAATTCGGGAATGCTCCGAAGGCGCCGCGTGGAAGCTCGATGTTTTCGAGGGAAGTCACGTGGACGAACGAGGACTCATTCTTCAATCTCGGAAAGTAATCGGCCTTCGCGCTAGACTTCTCTTCTTGTTTCTCCTGCACTTTCAGCCGCGCAAGCTTCACCGTTCTGTTCTGCGCAATTGCGAGTTTCACGGCTTCCGAAAGTGTCAGCGCTACGGAGTCCGCCGCGAGCCCGGCGGCGGGAACGAAGACCAACAGCGTTGCGAACACCCGGCAATTCATGAGTGCTTCTCCCTTGGGCGCAGGCTGATGGAACTTGGCCGCATACACGCCAGCAGAAGAAGATAGCCGGCGATCCACCAGCCGATAAGTAGAAAGGCGTCAGAATACGCGAGGGACAATGCCTGTGCCCGCACTTGTCCGCCGAGGATAACAGCGGAGCGAGCGGCAGCGTGTTCGACGCCTTCCGATGAGGGAGCCAGGAACAAAGTCAAGCTTCGCAGTCTGTCATCAGTGATCCAGTTCCCGGCTGCGACGTGATACCCCAGCAGATTGGAATGCAGTTGCTCCCGCACACTCAGGAAACGCCCGAAGACGACTCCACCAACTTCACCGCCCATCAACCGCATCGTGTGCATCCATGCCGCATAGCTCGCAGCGTTTATGACGTTCGTGGCTGCGCCCATCTC